>JBEIJP010000189.1:0-5910 GCA_040380245.1 Acidobacteriota bacterium
CGGCTGCCGGCCCGCACCCGTCGCACGAGTGGGGCGATTCCGAACACCATTGCGAACGACGGGAGGAAGGCGAACCAGGTGGCGATCGCGGCTCCCTCGAGGCCGGGCAGGCTGCCCCCGGGATCGGTTCCGACCAGGATATTGCCCGAAGGCTCGACGAGAAGGGAGGTGAGATTGGCCTGGGGGAGCGTGGCGAGAACCTTCCCTTCTCCCGTCGGAGAGACCCGGTAGAGAACCCCTTTCTCCCCCGTCGCGACGAGCAGATGGCCCGTACGGTCGAACGCGAGCGCCCAGATGTACTTGGCCTGCGGGTCGAAGAAGAGACTCGCCTCTCCCTTCTCGTTGAGCCGGTATACCTTGCCATCCGGAGCGCTCCCCGCGTAGAGGGTGCCGGCCGAGTCGACAGCCAGCGCCATGATGCCCAACTCCGGCGCGGTGTGGAGGAGAGCGCCGCGCCCTGCGTCTGGGACACGGTAGATCTTCCCAGGATTGCCAGTCCCAAGATAGACCGTTCCCTGCCGATCGGCCGCCATCGACCAAAGGTAGGTCTCGGTCGTATCGAAGACCTCGACGAGCTCCGGCGCGAGTGACACTTCGCCATTCGGAGCGACGGAGAGCCCGACCACCTCCCCCTTCTCGATTTCGGCGAAGGTCCCGACCCGCCAGAATTGGGGGCCTCCAGCAAGGGCTGTCGGCAGAAGGAGCCTTGAGAAGAACCAGAGAGCGGCGAGCAGGGCGAGGGCTACCCACCCGCGCAGGGATCCCGGCCGGGTCGAAAGGGAGCCCGGGGCTGAACTGACTCCGAATGAAGCCGGCTGGACTCGATGACTCGGAAGGAAGGCGGAGACAAGATGGCGAAGACGGAGCAGAAGGCGCATGGCGATTGATCTCACTCGCTGGGGGAACTCAGAGGCACTCGGTGTAGACGTCGACCAGCTGCTCCCAATGGTCCAGCACACAGGGTGGAAGGTGGGAGGAGAGATCGACGAGGAAGAGGAGACAGGCCAGGGCCAAGCGTTGGCCCTGGCTGAGAGGTCAGGGAACCACCTCGAGCGTCAGCGTCCGAAGCCCGGAAAGAACCAGGGGAGGAGCCGGCAGTTCGTCCTCGAAGATGGTGCGGGAGGAGGTCATCGTATACCCCCCGACGGCGCGCGCCGAGCCGAGCGTCGCCAGGAAAGAGGGGGGGAGCGCAGGCAACTCAGCGTCCCTCAGCACCACGCCGACGGCTCCGCCGCCCGCCTGACTGAGCCGCACGTAGAGCCGACCAGGCTTGCGCAGTCGATTGATCTCCCGAACCAGTTGCTCGGCGGTCCGTGGGGTGAAGCCGGCGCGGGGGGCGGCCGCCTGCAGGGCCGCGCCATCCCCGACCGTCAATTGAAGAGGACCGAGCGGCGCATCGGTCGGAATCTTGATCCGAGTCGACTCGATGTGCTCACGCCCTCCCTCGCTGCGGGCGACAACCTGAAGGTCAAGGGTCTCCCCGCGGCGAACATCGGTACGGGCGACGCGCAAACGGTCGATTTGACCGCTCTCGCGAACATCGCGGGAGACGATCTCATAGCGGATCTTCTCGATCGCCAGATCCTCAAATCCGGTCGAGAGCAGAGTGCTCACCGGTTGCGCGGCCGCGATCGCCACCGCGATCGGGGCGTTGAGGCCGACTGAGATTCGGTTTTCGAGACGGATCGGCGGGAGACCCCGGCACTCGATCGACCCCTCGACAAGAAGGGTCGAGTCCCCGATCGTCCGCTCGGTCGATCCGATCGTCGCGATCATCGTCATCTGGAGGAGAATCGGGGTCAGAAAGCGGTCCGCGACGAGATCGAAGCGAAAGGAGTGGAGCGTTCCCCGGCTGGTGCGCAGATCGATCTCGACCGGGATGGTCCGCGGCGCACTGCCCAATTCACCGTAGATTCCCGGGGCCCGGTCGCCTCGCACCACCCCGACCATGCTGGTTGGATAGCTCAGCTTGAAGGACGAGGCGGCCGAGGAGAGCACCGTCACCACCTCGCCCTCGTGCATCGGGAAATCGGAGACCCCGAGCGAGAGGAAAGGGTGGCCAAAGGCATAGATCCGATCCCCATCGCGCCAGGTGACGGTCCCGGCGGCAGAGACGGAGTAGTCGCCTCGAATGAGCGGGACGACGACTGTCGATCCTGGCTTGAGGGTCGAGGCGTCGGCTTTCTTCAGTTCGGTGGTCGGCGTCGCGGCGGCAACCCCAGCGAGCGGGGCAAAGCCCCAGCGGCGAAAGAGGGGGGCAAAGCGGGCGATCGTCTCCGGACCAATCCCGGTCATGGCGAGTGGCGTGGCAATGGGCTGCAGACTGGGCGACGATCCGACGGCGACCGGCTCGGCTTCAACGCCCGAGGCCAGCTGCGTCAGGAAGGTACGTTCGACTTCGGTCGTTCCCGTGAAGAGAAAATCGGCGTAGCCAAAGGAACGCGGCTCCTCCCCCCGGATCGGCGAGAGCAGGCTGGTTCTGGGTCCGGCTGGCGGCGCCGAATCGGGGGGACGCTCAAACGCCTCGATCATATGCTCGATCGGAGTGATCCCGGCGATGGGATCCTTGGCAAACTGGTAACCAAAGGCAACCGCCCCCACCAATCGACCTTCGATATAAACGGGGCTCCCGCTCATCCCCTGAAAGACCCCGACGCGCTCGATCTCCTCGCCAATGAGCCGACTGAGAACCGCCGACTGGCGGGGATGCGGAAAGCCTTTGAGCACGCCGAGAATCTCCAGCTCAAACGGTTCCGGTTCCCGCCCGACAAAGACCGTGTACCCAGTCGCACGCATCCCCGGGCGAATCTCACCCAGCGGGAAAAAAGCTGTCCGGTCCCGCTCCCGTCGAGTCTCAGGGGCGCGGACCTCCTGTTCCGGGAGAGAGGTTCTCTGGCCCCCTGCCGCCGCCACTCGAGGGCCCGCCTCCAGCCCTCCGCCAACGCCGATCAGAAGGAGGAGAATGATCAGGCGTCCCCAGCGAGCGGTCGCTCTCGAGAAGAAAGGATGATCGGCGACGGGCAAGGAAGCCCCCTGACAAGGCAGCTGTCGCCGCAGGCACGAGTTGGATCGTGGGACAAGAGAGTTCGACCTGCTGATTCTTCTCATAAGGGGTCACCAAGCTCCAGATTGTTCGTGCCGGGAAATAACGGACATCTCCCGAATCTTGGGAAAGTTTGAGGGCCAGTCGAGGGCCCAACAGCATCATCTGATCTGTCAACTGATCTATCAACCTCGCTTATCAATTTGATCACTTATCAACCTTATCCGCCCTATTTATCTTCCCTGTCCGTCCTATTTATCTTCCCTATCCGTCCTATTTATCTTCCCTATCCGTCCTATCCGTCCTATCCGTCCTATCCGTCCTATTATTCCTATTCGTGGCAATATACCACAGCGCCAACAAGTTGCCATCCAGACGGAAAGGAAGGAATTCCATTGGAAAGACGGGAGAGAATTTACATTCTGACGGGCGGCGAGAGTCGTCGAATGGGGCGGGACAAAGCCTGGGTCGAGTTGGCCGGTCAACCGCTGGTTCACCGGGTACTGGCCGCCGCCGAGGAGGTAGCCCCGGTCGCAGGTCTGGTTGTCTCGCCCGGACAAGCTGAATCTCCTGTCTACCAGGAGCTGGCACGCGAGCGGACGATTCGACTCGTGGTGGACCGGATCGCCGGACTCGGACCGCTCGGTGGGCTCGCCACGGCACTCAACGACGCGGGCCCCGAGGCGACCGTGCTGCTCCTGGCGGTCGACCTTCCCTGTTTAACGGGCGAGCTGCTCCGTCGACTCTTGTCGATCCACCGGGAGGTGGGAGCCACGATGACCGTTCCGCTCGACCGCGTGGGACGCCCTCAACCCCTCACCGCCTGCTATGAGGGGTCCCTTGTTCCCCTGGTCGACCAGCTGATCACCCGCGGGGAACGCCGACTGGGAGCGCTCCATTCCCAGTTGGAAGGACACTCCGCCGCCCGTTGCCACTCTCTCTCATACGCCGACCTCTCTGACCTTCCGGGCGCTGACCGGTTCTTTCTCAACTGCAACCGCGAGGATGATCTCCCGACGCCGGAAGGCGAAGTTGCGCTGCTCCCCAGGTCTCCAGTATAGTCAGAATTTCTGTCTCGAACGGCTCGGCGACCGTAACCGCCTGAAAGAAGCAGGGCAAGACTTATGGCGATCCGAGAGATCACGGTCCGCGGCGCGCGGCAACACAACCTGAAGAATATCAGCCTCTCGATTCCTCGGAACCGGTTGACCGTGATCACCGGATTGAGCGGATCGGGGAAGTCCTCCCTCGCCTTTGATACTATCTACGCCGAGGGGCAACGACGCTACGTCGAGTCCCTCTCCGCCTATGCGCGCCAATTCCTGGAGCAGCTCGAAAAGCCCGACGTCGACGCCGTCGAGGGGCTCTCCCCCGCCATCTCGATCGAGCAGAAGACGACCAGCCGGAGCCCACGCTCGACGGTCGGGACCGTCACGGAGATCTACGACTATCTCCGTCTCCTCTTCTCTTCGATTGGCCAACCACACTGCCACGGCTGTGGACAGCCGGTTTCGCGCCAATCGACAGAGCAGATCCTCCAACATCTCCGCGAACTTCCGGAGGGGGAACGGGTCATGATCCTCGCGCCCATCGTCCGGGGGCGAAAGGGAGAGTTTCGCAAAGAGCTGGAGCGGCTGCAGAAGGGTGGGTTTACCCGCGTCCGGATCGACGGGGTGATGGAGTCACTCGACGAGGAGATCCAACTCGACAAACGGCGCAACCACACCATCGAAGTGGTCGTCGACCGGCTCCTCATCAAGCCAGGTATTGGGCAACGGCTCGAAGAGTCTGTCCGCACCGCGACACGGCTGACCGACGGGGTGGTCGTCGTCTCCGTCATCGACGGGGAGGAACGGCTCTACTCGGAACGGATGGCCTGCGTCGACTGCGGCATCTCCATTCCCCGGCTCGAACCGAGGTCCTTCTCTTTCAACTCCTCTTTTGGCGCCTGCCCGGGCTGCCTCGGCCTGGGGGTCAGGCCCGAGGTTGACCCGGAACGGATCATCCCGGACGGATCCCTCCCAATTGACGAAATCCACTTTACCGCCGAGACCGACAAGGGGATCGACAGCTTCCTGCGTGAGGCTCTGCTGGCCGTCGCCCGCCACTTCGAGGTCAACCCAAAGACACCTTTTGAGAAGTTGCCGAAGAGAGCGAGGGAGGCCTTCTTCTCCGGACTGAGAGAGAAGCTCAGCTTCCGGCACGGAGATCGGCCTTACAAGGCGACCTGGCCCGGAGCCACCCACTACCTGATCGAGGCGCTGCAGCGAATCCAGGGGGACGAAGGAGAGACCCGGTCCGAAAAACGGCGGGCAGCGATCGAATCCTTGATCACGGCTGTCCCGTGCGGGGCTTGTGGAGGCACGCGGCTCCAGCCGGCCTCGCTCGCGGTCCGGCTCCAGGGGCTCTCGATCGCCGACTATGCCGCCCTGCCCATCGAGCAGGCCGAGCAGGTCTTTGCGCGCCTTGTTCTGGCTCCCAGGGAGGAGCTGATCGCCGGTCGGATCCTCCGCGAGATCCGTGAGCGGCTCGGCTTTCTCCGTTCCGTCGGGCTTGGCTACCTGACGCTCCATCGTCCGGCAGCCACGCTCTCAGGCGGCGAGGGACAACGCATCCGGCTCGCCACGCAGATTGGATCCCAGCTGCGTGGCGTCCTCTATGTTCTCGATGAACCCTCGATTGGCCTCCACCCGCGGGACAACGAGCGGCTGCTCGAGACCCTGCAAACGCTCCGCGACCTGGGCAACACGGTCCTGGTTGTGGAACATGACGAGGAGACGATCCGACGAGCGGATTATGTCGTCGACCTTGGCCCCGGCGCCGGGGCGCATGGCGGAGAGATCGTGGCGATCGGCTCGCCCGAGGAG
>JBEIJP010000190.1:0-5908 GCA_040380245.1 Acidobacteriota bacterium
GGAAAAGCGCTCCACCGCAGCCACTTTTCCGGGCGAGAGTCGTCGGGCCGGTCAGTTGCCGAGGGGCAGGGTTTGCGGCACAATGTTGCCTTATTGGTGTTTCATCATGAACCATTGATCGATTCTGGAAGGGGAGGAGGGCGTGGCCCATGCAGACCAGTGAGGCAGCCAGTCGATTCGCGGGAAGACCCCCGGTCATTCCGCTGGAAGAAGATGAGCAACGAATGCTGGATGAAGAGGGATTCCTCGTCCTGGAAGGGTTTGCCGACCCGACGCTCGTCGCCCGGTTACGAAGGCGGATCGAGGATCTCTTCGCGTTGCAGGGCGAGCAGGCCGGCGCGGAATTTCGGCAGGAGCCCGGGACAGACCGGCTGGCGAACCTGGTCGCCCACGGAGAGGTCTTCGAGGAGGTCGTGCAGTTGCCGCGGCTGCTCGGGGCAGTCGAGCACGTCCTGGGGCCCGCCTTCAAGCTGAGCAGCCTCAACGCGCGGTCGGCTCGTCCCCACAGCGGGTGGACCCAACCGTTCCACTGCGACACGGGAGCCTTGCCGGACACGCAAGGGAATACCGTCTGCAACCTGCTCTGGCTGCTCGACGATTTCCACGTCGAGAATGGAGCGCCACGCTATCTGCCGCGCAGCCATCGCGCGGGTATTCTGCCGGAGAAGGCGCTCGCCGATCCTGTCGCCCCGCATCCAGAGGAACGGTACTTCACCGGAAAAGCGGGGACAGTCGTGGTCATGAACGCCCACCTCTGGCACGGAGGGACAGCCAACCAGACGTCGCGTCCGCGCCTGGCGCTGCACAGCTTCTATTGCCGTCGCGATCGGCCGCAACAGCAGTACCAGAAGCGGCTGATCGACCCGGACCTCCAGGCGACCTTTCCCGCCTCTCTGCGCTGGCTGCTCGCGCTCGATGATCCCCTCAACGACCAGTTGAGCGGCGAGACCACCAACCAGAGCGGTTTTCTGCGCTAGCCACGGCGGCCCATCCATCCACCGTTCCCCAACGTTGCGATGTGCGAGATTGAAGGCATCAACCTATGGCAGAGACGACCCCTTCCGCTGACACCGCGCCGATTCGAACCGGTGAGGACCTCAACCTGGAGGCGCTCGCGGCCTTTCTCTCTTCCTACCCTCTCCCGGACAGCGCTGGTGGGGATGGAAGGGCTGGAGAGGAGGGGACGCCTCTCCAGGTGGAGCAGTTCCCGGGGGGCCACTCGAACCTGACCTACTGTCTGCGCTGGCAGGGACGGGAGATGGTCTTGCGGCGTCCACCCATTGGCCCGGTGGCGCCGACCGCCCACGACATGCCGCGCGAGTACCGGCTCCTGACCGCGGTCCATCCCCATTTTCCACTGGCGCCGCGCCCGCTTCTGCTCTGTGAGGATCCGGGAGTGATCGGCGCACCCTTCTACCTGATGGAGCGACGGCGCGGCATCGTCGTGCGTCAGCAGGTACCGCCGGAGATCGGCGAGGACCTCTCGCTGCGACGGCGGGTGGGGGAGAGCCTCGTCCGCGCGCTGGCGCAGCTGCACGCGATCGATGTCGAAGCGACCGGTCTGATTCAGCTCGGAAAACCTGCCGGGTTCGTTCGCCGCCAGATCGAGGGCTGGTCCAATCGCTGGGAACGGGCCAGGACCAGCGAGATCCCCGATATGCAACAGGTCGGGGACTGGCTGCGGGATCATCTGCCAGCCGATCCCGTTCGGCCAACCCTGGTGCATAACGACTACAAGCTCGACAACGTCATGCTCGATCCAGCCGATCCGACCCGTCTGGTGGCGATCCTCGATTGGGAGATGAGTACGGTCGGGGATCCACTGATCGACCTTGGCCTGCTCCTCTGCTACTGGCCGGAAGCGGGGGACCCGCCCGTCTTCGCCGGATCCCTCGGCGGGGTCACGGCGCAACCAGGATGGCTGACACGGGAGGAGATCGTCGCCCTCTACGCGGCCGAGAGCGGCCAGTCGGTCAGATCCATCGGGTTCTACCACACCTTTGCCGTCTTCAAATTGGCGGTTGTCATCCAGCAGATCTACCACCGCTACCACATCGGACAGACGACGGATGCGCGGTTCGCCAACTTTGACGACCGGGTTCGGGCACTGGCCGGATGGGCTCGCACGCTGATGGAGAGGGCGGGGAGGGGATGAAGACCGCCCCCTCCGCTTCTTCCCAACCAAGATCATCCGATCAGCGAGCCTCCCTCTGGCCAACGATCGCCCCTCGACTGCTGATGGCCCTGCTCCTCAAAGCCTTGCTGGAGATCGGCCTGCTGGTCTTTCTGGCGAGCCTGACGAGCTATGTGACATTCCCCCCCGGGCTGCGGGGAGCCATCGATCGAGCCACGCCGGAAGAGGTCAGCGGGTGGGCCTTCAATGAAGCCACCCCGCGGGACGCGGTCTACGTCCAGCTCTTTCTCGACGGTCAGCTCCACGCCTCTGTATCGGCCAAGGCGCACCGGCCTGACCTGGTGACGGCGGGCGTGACTTCCAACCCGGGCCATGGGTTCGTCTTTCCACTCAAGGGAGTGGCTCTCCCACCCGGCCCCCACCGTGTCGAGGTCTTTGCCCTCCATTTCGCGCCCGGGGGAAACCGAGTGCTGATTCCGCTCTCGGCCACTCCCAGAAGTTTTTGGGTCGAACGGTGATTCCCCGTCTGTCCGTCTTGATGCCCTTCCCTACTGGTAGTACCATGCCCTTTTCGGTCGATCACCGTGCGCCTCCGACGCGGCAATGCTCGCGAGAGGCAGCAGGAGTGATCGACAACCAGCAGGCCGGTCTTTCCTTTCCCTGAGGTTTGGCGCTGGTTTCAGCCCCCCTTCTCCGACGAGGAAGCCTGGTCCAATGCCGCGAGCCCCCGCCTGACATTCCGGGGACCGATCTGCCCTGCGGGGCAACGACGAGGCAAAGCGCGGGGATCACCGGTACCGCATATCTCACATCCCATACAATCGATGGTCAAGCATTGAGCGTCGACGAATCGCGACCGAGGTGACCGATGGTTTCGCTCGCACCTGGCACAACCCTCCTGCACTACCGCATCCTCGAGCAGCTCGGGCAGGGTGGACAAGCCACCGCCTATCGCGCGGAGGACACCCGGCTCCACCGTCAAGTGGTGCTCAAGACGCTCCATCCGGATCAGGCAACCTCTGAACGGGCGCGACGCCGCTTCGAGCAGGAGGCGCGCCTCGCCTCGTCGCTCGATCATCCCAATATCTGTGCGATCTACGACGTCGGCGAGTCGAATGGGATCTACTACATCGTCATGCCCTTCATCGAGGGGCGGACGCTGAAAGAGGTCATTCATCGCCGGCCCCTCGAGCTGCCCGGCGCGCTCTCGATCGCCATCCAGCTGGCCGATGCGATTGCCAGCGCCCATTCGCGGGGGATCGTTCATCGGGATATCAAGCCGACCAATGTCATGGTCACGGAGCGGGGACAGGTCAAGGTGCTCGACTTTGGGCTGGCCAAGATGCTGGAAGCGGAAGGAGAGGGGGCGATTCAGGCCGATGCCTCCCTGACCGAGGTCGGCACGCCTTTTGGCACGATCGGGTATGGCTCTCCCGAACAGGCGACCGGCGAGCGGGTCGATCATCGCACCGACATCTTCAGCCTCGGAGTCGTGCTCTATGAGATGGTCACGGGGCAGCCTCCCTTCACCGGACGGAACCGGATCGAGATCATGCAGGCGGTGATCAACGATCGGCCGACGCCGATCAGCGACCTGGTCGTCTCGCCGCCGGCCGGTCTGCAGGACCTGCTCGATCGAGCTCTCGCCCGCCGACCCAAGGACCGATTTCCGACGATGGCCGCGATGCTCGAAGAGCTGAAATCGCTGATGCGGCAGGTTGCCGGAGAGTCTGGAGTCTTGCCGACGGAAGTATCGTCGACACTGATCGCGCCTCAGTCCGCGCGAACCACCTGGCGGTTGACGAGTACGCTGGGTCGGTTGTTCGGCGGCGGCGTCTTCGGGATGGCGCGGCGATCCCGCGGAGGTCTCCGCGGAGAGGGAGGAGCCGGCACGGAACCAGAAGGCATCGAGGAGTCCCCCTCCCTTCCCTCCCAAATCCAGCAAAGTCAGAGTGGAAGCTCGAGCCGACCGTCCTCCTGGGGGAGCGAGCAGCGGCGCAGTCTCGCCGTGCTCCCTTTCCAGAACCTCTCCCGGAACGCCGAGGACAACTTCTACGAGTTCTCCCTCGCCGACGGTTTGATCACCGAATTGGCCAACCTCCGATCGATCGTCGTGCGCCCGTCGCAGTACATCGCCCTCTACACCGGCCAGCAGGTCGACCCCCGGCAGATCGGAGAAGAGCTGGCGGTCAACACTGTCCTGACGGGGAGCTTCATCAAGAGTGGGGAACGATTTCGGGTCACGACCCAGCTGATCGACATCTCGACCGGGAAGATGCTCTGGAGTGAACGGATCGACCTCGACTCGCGGGACCTGATCACCATTCAGGACACGATCGCGGAGCGGGTGATCGCGGGGCTGCGGCTGCGCCTCACCGACGAGGAGCAGAAACGGATCGATCGCCCCCTCACCTCCAGCAACGAGGCCTACGAGTTCTACCTCCGTGGACGCGACCTGCTCTTTCAGTACATGTCGCAGACCTTCAACGACCGCGATCTCGATGACGCCATCAAGATGTTCCAGGAGGCGATCCGCATCGACCCAGACTTTGCGCGGGCCCACTACACACTGGGGCGATGCTACATCCATCACGGACAAGGGTACGGGGGGACGGAGTACTTCGCACTCGCCGAGCGTTCACTGCGCCGGGCCATCGAACTCGATCCGGATCTGCCGGGTGCCCATCTGCAGATGGTCTATGTCTACCTCAACCGCGGGGAGAAGAATCTTGCCCTCGCGACCCTTGCCGAGGTCCGACGCAAGGCTCCCAATGACCCGACGGTCTTCATCGTCGCCGGGATGCTCTACCGACTCAACGGCCTCTACGACCGCGCGCTCAAGCAGTACGAGCGACTGGTCGAGCTGAGCCCGCGCGACATCGTCATTGCCGGCTACAACCGGGGCCGGATCCTGACCTATCGACATGAGTACGAGGCGGCGCTGGAGGCCTTCGAGGAGGCCCGCCGCGTCGAGCCCGACCACCCTTTGATCCGCACCTTCCTCGCCGTCACCTACTTCACGATGGGACGAATCGACGATTGCTGCCACCTGGTCGAGGAGATTCTTGCGCAGCATCCCCACTTCGATCCCCTGCATATTTTACGTGGATGGTGCTACAGCGCCCGCGGCGCGCACGAGCAGGCGCTGGCGGTGATTACCGACCAGGTCAGGGAGACGGCGGCGGCCGATCACGACATCGCCGTCTGGCTGGCCTCGCTCTACGCCATGGAGCATCGACGGGACGAAGCGATCTCCTGGGTGCGCCAGGCGATTCGCCTGGGCAACGAGAACTATCCGATGTTCGCGGACAACAATCGGCTCGACAATCTGCGGTCCGACTTGCGCTTTGTCGATCTCCTGACGGACCTCAGAAAGAAATGGGAGGAGAGGAGGTGAGGGGATGACGCCACTGGAAGAGCTGCGGGAGCGGATCCACCTCCGCCTGGAAGAGAGCTTCGTCGGCATCAGCGAGCAGGTAACGGACCTGGCGCCCGCCGATCTGGTGGAACTGCTCAACCAGCTTCACCTGGTCGAAGCGGCGACGGTGCTGATGATGTTGCCGATTTCCCGCACGGTCGAGCTGATCGACCTGCCGAGCATGAGTCGTCGCAGCGCCATCCTGGAGAAGCTCGATCCGGGTCGAGCCGCGCGGATCATTGAGGAACTGTCAGCCGACGAGCGGACCGATGTCGTCCAGCAGATGGGCTTGACCGAACGGCGACGGATTCTGGCCAAGGTGAGCAACGAGGTCAAGACAGAGCTCGAACATCTCC
>JBEIJP010000191.1:0-5862 GCA_040380245.1 Acidobacteriota bacterium
CCTCCCCCTGGTTGTCACGATCGGGGATCTAGACCTGTCACACCTCGTTGGTCTTCCTCCCAGATCTGTCGAAGAGGTCTATCGCCAGAGTGTCGCCGAAGACCTTCTTCAACACCGCCGCGAAGCCCTCGCCCGAATCGTCGAACGCGGTGGACTCGCCCTCGATCTCTCCACCAGCCGACTCGCTCCCTCCCTCATCCATCAGTACTTCCAGATCCGCGATCGCCGATTGGTCTGAGGGAACGCCGCCAACCAGGGCAGGGCAGAGCCGAAATTGAAATGCAATATCGTTTAAGTTTCCCTCTGTGACAGCAAAAGGGATGCGTTTGGGGGCGAGATTGGGTACCTTACGGGGGCGGTGGCGGAGGAGGAGGAGTGACCGGAATGAAGCGAATGGGAACAGGTTGGATCAGAGGGATCGGGCTGGTCGGGGCACTCTGGGTCAGCTGCCTGTTGGTGGGGCGGGGGTGGGGACCGCCGGAAGAGCGGGTCTTGACGCTGGAGGAGTGCTGGGGGCGGGCAGGGGAGAACCACCCGTTGCTGGCGGCGGCGCAGCGACGGCTGGAGGGAGCGACGGAGGTTCGGCAATACGCGGGATTGCGACCCAATCCGACCCTGACGATTCAGACAGAGAATTGGCGCGCGTGGCAGCGGCCCCCCTTTGTCTTTCAGAATGAGATCGAATTCTTTGTCTTTGGGACACAGCGCTGGGAGACGGCAGGCAAGCCGGGATGGCGGCGGCAGGTGGCAGAGCGGGGAGTCGAAGTCGCCGAGCGGGAGGTCGAACTGGTTCGACGTCAGCTCTGGCGGGAGGTGACCCGCCGGTACCGGCTGGCGTTGGAGGCGCAGCGGATGCTGGAGATCGAGCGGGAGAACCAGAGGGACCTCGCGGAACTAGTCACCTGGACAAAGACGCGCTTTGACGAGGGGTATCTGGCGGAGTGGGAGTTGATTCGGGTCCGGCTGGAGGAGCAGACGCTGCGACAGCAGATTTTGCTGGAGGAGCAGGCCTACGACCAGGCGCGCCTCGCCTTGCTTCAAGCGATTGGGGAACCGACCCTGCGCCTCGATTTTGCGTTGCGGGAGCCGGCGCTGGAGAGGTCGCCGCTCCTCTCCGTCCCGCTCGAGGAGCTGAAGCGGGAATCGATCGCGCAGCGAATCGAACTCTCGCAGCTGCGGGCGCGCCTGGAAGTGGAGCGATCCCAGTTGGGGCTGCAGCAGGCGAATGCCCGACCTGACTGGGAGTTCTCGGCGGGTTACAAGCGGACCGGTGTCTTCAACACCCTGATTGGCTATGTCAGTGTTCCCCTCCCGTTCTTTCAACGCAATCAGGGAGAGATTGGGCGCGCGGCGGCAGCGGTCAATGCCACGGAGTACGAGCTGCTGGCCCAGACGCGATACATCGAGGCCGAAGTGGAGGCGAGCCAGCGAGCGGTCAAGCGGCTGGAGGAGCGACAGCGGGAGATGGATCGGGACCTTCTCCGGCAGGCCGACGAGTCCCGCTCGATCGCGCTGACAGCCTACCGCGAGGGGGCGGCGGAACTCTTCAAGCTGCTCGAAGCGCAACGTGCCCGGAACGAGGTGCGCCGACTCTACCAGCGGACACGGCTCGAGCTGCAGATGGCCCTGGCGGAACTGGCGTTGATCATCGGGAGGAAGGAGCTGCGATGATGGGGAGGAGAGGCAGAGTGGTGCGGAGACTGGCCTGGCTGGGAATGGTCCTCTTACTGAGTGGGTGTGACCGTGCTCCGGAGGGGCCATCGACTGCCGCTACGTCGGATCGTCCGGCCGCCAGCCCGGCCACCGAACCGGCCAAGCCAGCCGGGGAGCCGGGGGGGACCATTCTCACGCTCGCCGATGATGCCATTGCCTATGCCGGAATTCAGGTCGAAGCGGTCTCGAAGCGAGAGATGGCCGAGACGATCGAGGCGACCGGCCGGCTCGTCCTCAACGAGGATCGAACGGTTCGAGTCGGCGCCTACGTCGAGGGCCGAGTTCTCGAGGTACTGGCGCAACTGGGAGACCGGGTCAAGGCGGGGCAGATTCTCGCGCGGGTTCACAGCCACGAGGTGCACGACGCGGGGGCCAATCTCGTCCAGGCGAGGGCGATGCTGGTTCGGAAGCAGACCGAGGCCGCCTTTGCCAGAACCAACCTCGATCGGGCCGAGCGGCTGCTGCAGGCGCGCGCCCTCTCTCTCTACGAGCGGGACCGGATGCGGGTCGAGGAGTCCTCGGCTCGCGAGGAGGTGACGCACGCCGAGGCCGAACTGGAGCGTGCTCGGGGCCATCTCGAACTGCTTGGACTCGATGAGGAGAAGCTTGACTATGAAGCCCCCGTGCTGATCCGCGCGCCGCGCGAGGGCATCCTGCTCGAGCGGCTGGTGACGCCCGGAACCAGCGTCAACCCGGGAGATCCGCTCTTTACCCTCAGCGATCTCGCGACGCTCTGGGTCCACGTCGAGGTCGAGGAGCAGCAACTGCCGGCGCTGCGCGTTGGCGCGCCCCTGGAGCTCTCCGTCGCCGCCTACGCCGGCGAGACGTTTCCGGGAAAGATCCTGCGGTTGGGGGAGCAACTCAACCCTCAGACACGGCGGCTGGCGATTCGGGGTCTGGTCGAAAATCGCGCTGGACGACTCAAACCGGAGATGTATGTCACGGCGCGGGTGCAGTCTGGCGCGCGAACTCGCGTCCTGACCATTCCCGCTGGCGCCTTGCAGGAGGTCGACGGCACGGCGACAGTCTTTCTCGCCCTGGGCCAGAACCGGTATCAGCGGCGCTCCGTCCGGACGGGGCGTACCGAAAGCGGTCTGGTGGAAGTTCTCGCCGGGGTGACCCTGACCGACCGTGTCGTGACCAGGGGGAGTTTTCTGCTCAAATCCGAGCTGCTCAAGGGCCTCCTCAAAGAGGACGAATAACGGGATATGGATGGCCTGGCGAATGATTCCGCCAGCCGACGAATGGTGTCCGTATGATCGACCAGCTCATCTCCTTCTCCTTGCGGCAACGCCTGATTACCCTGGTGGTCGTCCTTGGGGTGATCGCGCTTGGCGGGTATTCGCTGGTGACGATTCCGATCGACGCCTTCCCGGACCTGACCAACAACCAGGTGACGATCATCACCGAGGCACCCGGAATGGCGGCCAGTGAGGTAGAAGCACAGGTCACCTTCCCGATCGAAGGCGCCATGCTCGGCATTCCCCGCACCCTCGAGGTCCGCTCGATCTCCAAGTTCGGCCTCTCCCTGATCACGGTTGTCTTTGAGGACCGCGTCGAGACCTACCTGGCGCGCCAGCTGATCAACGAGCGACTCAACGAGGCGAAGGGGAGGATTCCCGCGGGACTCGATCCGGGATTGGGGCCCATCGCCACCGCCTTCGGCGAGGTCTTCCAGTACACGCTGGAGGATGACCGTCCGGTCTCCTCCCCAGAGGAGCAAAAGACACGACTTCTTGACCTCAAAACAGTCCACGATTGGTTCATCAAATTGCAGCTCCGCGCGGTGCCTGGCGTCAGCGAAGTCAATACCTGGGGAGGGCTGACTCGCCAGTTTCACGTTCTCGTCGACCCGGCCCAGCTCCGCAAGTACGGCCTGACCTTACGGCAGATCTACGATCACGTCGCCGCCAGCAACGCCAATTTCGGAGGCGGTTACATCGAGCACCGGGCGGAGCAGTATACCGTCCGGGGGGTCGGACAACTGCGTGACGAAGCCGATCTGCGTTCCATTGTCGTCAAATCGGATCAGGGATCGCCCGTCTTTCTCCGGGATGTCGCCGAGATTCGCGTCGACGCTCTCCAGCGCCAGGGGGCGACGACCCGGGATGGCCAGGGAGAGCGCGTCTCGGGCATGGTCATTCTTCTCAAGGGGGAGAACGGCAAGCGGGTGACGGAGCGGGTCAAAGAGAAGATCGCGACCCTCAAAGCCGCGCTGCCCGCCGGGGTCCGGATCGAAAAGTTCTATGACCAGACCGAGGTGATCGATCGAACGATTCAGACGGTCGAGCGCAACCTGATCGAGGGCGCCCTGCTGGTGATCGTCGTCCTCTTCCTCTTTCTACGCAATCTGCGAGCCTCGCTGATCGTCGCCGCGGTCATTCCCATCTCGATGGTCACCGCGTTCATCGCGATGCGTCTTCTCGGCGTCTCCGCCAATTTGATGAGCCTTGGCGCGATCGATTTTGGACTGATCGTCGATGGGGCGGTCGTCATGATGGAGAACTTCATTCGCCGCATGCGCCTGGAAGGGGGCGAGGCGCCCTCGGTCGTCTCCCCCCAGGTTCTCCGCGAAGCGGCGCTGGAGGTGGGGCGCCCCATTGTCTTTGGAGTGTTGATCATCATCGCCGTCTATCTGCCCGTCTTCACCCTCGAAGGGCTCGAGGGGCGGATGTTCGCGCCGATGGCGATCACCGTTTGCGCCGCCCTGCTCGGATCCCTTCTCCTCGCCTTGACCTTCGTTCCCGCGATCTCGTCCCTGCTGCTGCGGCGCAGTCAACGCGAGACCGAGGGGCGCCTCTATCACGCGATCGAGCGGGGGTACGGTCGCCAGCTCGATCTGGCGATTCGCTACCGCTGGGTGACGATCGGGGGGGCGCTGCTGGCGGTACTCCTCGCCGTTGGCTCACTCGGCTGGATCGGCACCGAGTTCATGCCGCGGCTCGATGAGGGAACGATCCTCATCGAGACCCGCAAGCTCCCCAGTGTCTCGTTGACCGAGTCGGTCGAGATTACGCTGCGGATCGAGGAGACTGTCAAACGGTTTCCCGAGGTCGCCGGCGTCGTCACCAAACTGGGCCGCCCGGACCTGGCGACGGAGGCCATGGGCATCCATCAGGGAGACCTCTATGTCCTGCTCAAGCCGCGCGAGGAGTGGACGACCGGTCGCGACAAGGAGTCGTTGATTGCGGCCCTCGACGCCGAGCTGAGCAAGCTCCCCGGCGTCTCCTACAACTTTACTCAGCCAATGGCCATGCGGCTCGATGAGACCATCTCGGGGGTCAAGGCCGATGTCGCCGTCAAGCTCTTTGGCGAAGACCTCGCCGTCCTGGAGTCGACCGCCGGCGCCATCGCCCGCGTCCTCGAAGAGGTGCCCGGGGCGGCCGATGTCCAGGCAGAGAAGCTCTCCGGCGCGGCCCAACTCCAGATCGAGCTGCGTCGGGATGCCCTCGCCCGGTATGGCCTCGACATTGGAGATCTGCAGGAGCTGATCGAAACGGCAGTGGGGGGGAAGGTCGCGACGACCCTGATCGATGGGCAACGTCGCTTCGATGTGGTCGTCCGTTTCCCGGAAGCCTTGCGCAACGATCCCGATCGCATTCGTGCGCTTCCGGTACTGGCTCCTGGCGGGGAGCGCCTCCTCTTGCGTGACCTGGCGGAGGTCCGTGTTCAACGGGCGGCTGACCTGATCAGCCGGGAGAACAACCAGCGACGCATCGTCATTCAGAGCAATGTCCGGGGCCGGGACATCGGCAGCTTTGTCGCCGAGGCCCGGGCGCGCATCGCGGCTACGGTCCCGCTTCCCACCGGCTACCTCATCACCTGGGGAGGCCAGTTCGAGAATCAGGAACGCGCCACCCGACGCCTCTTTATCGTCGTCCCGATGGCCTTGTTGCTGATCTTCGCGCTCCTCTTCGTCATGTTTGGCTCGATTCGCTACGCCCTGCTCATTCTCCTCAATGTGCCGTTCGCGCTCGTCGGCGGCATTGCCGCCCTCTGGGCAAGGGGGCTGCCGCTGACCCTCTCGGCCTCGATCGGGTTCATCGCCCTCTTTGGCATCGCCGTGCTCAACGGGGTCGTCATGATCTCGTATGTCAATCGCTTGCGGGAGGAGGGAAAACGGACTCTCGAAGCGGTGCGGGAGGGCGC
>JBEIJP010000192.1:0-5845 GCA_040380245.1 Acidobacteriota bacterium
CGCAAACCGATACTGCTGCGCGTCTTCTCTGATGCTCGTGGGCACTTCCGGATCATTCTGCAGAAACCAGAGGTACCCCTCGCTGTAGTCCCAGTAGCGTTGGAAGATGGCTGCACGTTCGGCTGCGTTCGCTTCGGGCCACTTCCAGTTTTCCTCTGCGAGATCAAAAGACTCACTGGGGACTCCACTGTCGCCCGCTGGATGCGCATTGTTCAACTCAAACTTCCCATTTGGCATTGGGAAGAAGTGCATCAGCTGGCTCAGCTTCGTCACCCTGCCAGAACGCATATCATCGAGCATCACGGCATAGTCGGCACGGTTATACGCGGCTGGTTTCTCGATGGAAACGCCATTGGCCTTGTCCCTGGTGACGTGAATGCGAAAACAGAAAGCCTGGATGCCGTCGTCAGCCTCGCCGGTGGAGCCGGGCAGGGCATTGATATCCTTAAAACGAAGATAGATCTTCCCGGCGTGGGGCTCGCCAAAAGTCTCCCGGCTCTCTCTGCCAACTCGATAGGGTACCCCTGCCATTGCGGCGAGGTCCCCTTCATACGTAGCATCGACGAAGGTCTTCGCGCGCAGAACCTTGCGATCTGACGGATTGGCCAGGTCCTGGGCCGTGATGCTCGTCAGCTTCACCGAGTCGCCTACGTCAACTGGTGGCGTGCCATCCCGCCGCTGACCGCGCACCGCATCTCGTTCAACACCATCGGCTCCCACGACCCTCGCGGAGACCGCCCGATGCCGCTCGATGAGCCGGATCTTCTTTTCTGCGGTCAGCATCTCGCGAAACACCTTCTCGGCGACCTTCGGCTCAAACATGTGGCCGCCTTGACAGTCTTTCACCTGGGCGGAGTTCTCCCCATACGTCCTGACATAGTACTCGCGCACCCGCTTGACAAACTCCGCGAAGAGGCCGCCAACGGCCCCCTTTTTTTGAATGTCTGTATTGGTCAATCCGGACGAGACGATTCCACCCACGTGATTCGTCTCTTCGAGTAACAGGACACTTGCGCCAGACCGCGCGGCCGCGATGGCGGCAGCAATGCCCCCTGGGGTTGCTGCCACCACCACGACATCCGCTTCCTCCACATTGGCTCGCGGCTGGCCCTCAGCCGTGGAGAGAATCGATACCAGCGCCAGACAGATGGACAGAATCTTTCTCATTCCCTCTTTCCTATCTTGATCCAGGTTATTTCCCTGCCGGATTCCACGTAAAGACCGCGCCGAGCTCCCGCAGCCGGGCGCTGAGCGCCGCCGCGTCGATCTCCTGCACCGCCTTCCGATCCTCGATCGCCATCTTGGCCGCGATGCCCGCCGCCTGCCCAATGATCATGTACTGTGGCTCCATCCGCAGCGTCGAGTAGGCAACATGGCTGGCGGAGAAACAGACCGGCACCAGCAGATTGACCGATTGCGACCGCTTCGGCAGGAGGACGCGATACGGAATCTGGTAGGGCTTGACTCCCACCTCCATATTCCCTTCGTTCTGCGCCATCCCATCCGGCTGCACATACCGCTGCACATTGTGGGAGTCGCTGTTGTAAGAGCCCATGCCGATGACATCCGACTTGGTCAGGTCTGTCTGCAGATCCTTCTGTGTGACGACGAAGTCTCCGACCATCCGACGCGCTTCGCGTACATACAACTGATAGGGCCAATGGTTATTATCGGCAAACTCGTCTCGGGCGATCCCAAACCTGGCCACTTCCGCCTGCGTCTCGGGAGGGACGCGGGGATCTGTGGTCAGAAAGTAGAAGAGTTCGGCCGTGTACCGTTGATGATCTTTCCAGATCTCGGCTCGCCGGGCATAGCCTGCGTTCGGGTACTCCCAACTCTTGCCGATGTAATCGGTCGAGAAGGCGCCCCGGTTGTTGAAGTCCCATTTGCGGTCCCCGGCGATCTGCGCCGGCAGCAGGATCTCGTTCATGCGCGGCGCACGGCCGTGGTGTTTGACAAATCCCTGCAACCAACGCGCGGCCAGCTCAAACCGGTATGGGTCGTAGCCGGCAGGCCTGGCGAAGGGGATACGGTTCTCTGGACGATCGGTCAGGATCATGCGGAAGTTGTAGGCCTGGACCTTGCGATCGGCCGCCCCGATCTCGCCGCGCGGCTCCGTCTGGATCTCCGGCAACAGCTTCCGATTCGGCCCCTCCTGGTCGTAGGCGGAGACCGGAAAGTCGAACTGATGGTTGCGGTCTTTCGGTCGAACGCCGGCGAGCGACTCTCCGTAATCGGCCACTCCCTCCCGCCCCCACGTGAAGTCGACCCCGGCCTGGGCCAGCAGATCCCCCTCATAGCCCGCGTCGGCAAAGATCTTCGCCGTCAGCGTCAATCCCTTTTCAGTCGTCAACGAGACCAGCCTCTTTCCTTGCCGCGCCACGCCGTTCTTCTCGCGCAGCCGCTCGCCAAGAAAGACCTTGACCCGGCCCGCCTCCTGGATCATCTCGTTGAGAATCTGCTCCGCGATCCGCGGTTCCGGCATCCACTCGATCTCCCGACCATACTTCTTTCCCGCCCGCTGGTAAAATTCGACGGCGATTCCTCCAAGGACCTCTTTCTTCCCATAATCGGTCCGGCTGAGCCCTCCCGTGACCATTCCCCCAAGGTGGCGGGACGGCTCGACGATGGCCACCTGCAGCCCTTCCCGAGCGGCGGCCACGGCGGTCATGACTCCCCCCGCCGTCCCCCCGTAGACCACCAGGTCAAAATTCTCCTTCGCCCGCCGGCCTTGCCCAATGACCGCGGTGGTCAGCAGCGCCACCAACAGGATGAGGTTGAGTCTCTTCACGCAGTCTCCTTCTCTTGATCTGTCCAGAAATGGTCAGGCGGAGGCAGGATCCCAGCGTGGCGATCCCCCTCCGCCGTTCGTTCATCCCATCAGAATGTCAGACGGAGGCCCAGTTGAATCCGTCTGGCCGGCAGGGAACTGAGGCTTTGACCAAAGTTCGGATTGGCATTCCCTCCCTGCGGGTTGGCCTGGAACGTGGTATTCGGGTCCCCGAGATTGACGAAGTTGAAGGCGTTGAACGCCTCGGCACGGAACTCCATGTTGACCGTCTCCGTCATTCTCAGATTACGAAAGATGGAGAGGGCGACATCCTTGTACCCGGGACCGCGCACATTGGGCAATGTCCGCGGAACATTGCCGATGACGAAGTTGGCCGGATTGCGAAAACATTCCGTCTTGAAGAGCCGCGTCACCGAGCGCTCGCCTCCGCTCAGTCCCGGATGGCAGACCATGTCCGGCCAGTTGATCCCCGTGAAGTTGTTGGCGCCCCGGACCACCAGCGGCGAGCCTCCCTGGAGCGAGACGATCGTGTTCGTCTGCCATCCGCCCAGGACGTGGTTCAAGACCCCCGATTGCAAAAACCGCTTTCCCTTGCCGAAGGGCAGTTCATAAACAGCACTGACCACCAGCCGTTGCGAGATGTCGCCTTCATCGATCGCCCGATCGAGCCGCCGGTTGAGTCGCCCAATCCGGAAGTCTCCGGCGCCGCCTCCCCCGCCGGCAATCGAAAAGGAGTCGCTGATCTGCTTCGCGTTGGTGTAGGAGACCAGCGCGCTCAACCCATTCGAGTAGCGCCTCTCCGCGGTGAACTGGAAGGAGTGATAACTGCTCGACGCTCCGTGATTGGCCAGCAGCCCGACGTTGAGATAGTCAGGGAAGGGACGCAGCAACTGACTCCGGGCCACCGTCCGACCCGAGAGGGCACCCGTCGTGATCTGCCCAAAGTAGGGATTGGCGACTTGGTCCTGCAGCGCCAATCCCAGAGAGAAGAACTGTGGATCGAGCTGGTTGAGGTCGTAGTTGCCCCCGAACAGGAAGAGGCCCCGGTTTCCCGCGTAGGTCGCCGAGAGCACAAACTTGGCTCCCAGCTCCCGCTGCACTGTCAGGTTCCACTGCTGCACATAGGGCGTCGGCTGGCGCACCTCCTGAAAGCGGACGTTCTGCCCACGGAAGGCCGACGGGCCCCCATTGACTCCCCGTGGCACCAGGAGCGAGCTTGGCCCAACCGAGAACTGAAATGCCTTCTGCGGAGCTCCCGTCGGGGCGAGGAAGGGCGTGTCGACGCTGAACCCCAGCGAATTCGAGGCATCCCCGGCTGTATCGCCGCTCTCGATGGCGTTATAGATCAGCCCGTACCCGGCCCGCACCGACATCCGCCCATCTCCATTGACATCCCACGCAAACCCGACTCGCGGACCAAAGTTGTCTTTCGGTGGGACCGTGAACTGCCGCTCCTTGGTCACCCCGGCATAGAGCAGGGCTCCCTTCGTTCCCGTCTCAGGATTGGTCACGAAAGGATCAAAATTGGAGCTGCGATTCCACCGTTCGATCGGCCCGGTCGCATAGTCGTACCGCAGCCCGAGATTCAAGGTCAGACGCCGCGTCACCTTCCAGTCGTCCTGGATGTAGCTCCCATTCGAAGCTGAATGGAACGAGAAGAAGGGGCGCACCGATTGACTGCCGCCGCTGACCTCGCCCAGCAGGAAGGTCGCAAAGCCGAATCCCGTCCCCTGCGGTCGTTGCGGATTGCTCGTCAACGGCGCCGTGAATTGAAAGTTCCCCGAGGGGTTGAGCCGATTGACGAAGTTGAGCCGATTCCACCGCTGATCGGTTCCCATCTTGATGACGTGCCGTCCTTTGGTCCACGTCAGGCTGTCGGTGAACTGGACCGTGTGATGCCGCCGATGTCCGCCCGCGAACCCACCCCGTCCAGATCCAAACGGGAGCATCCCCGCGATGTTGATCGGAGGAAACGCGTCCTGTGGAAAGATCGCCGGAAATCCCAGTTGTCCTGGATATCCTTTCTCGAAACTGGGGTGCTGGAAGACGAGGTACTGACGGACGGCGCTCACCTTGATCTCATTCACGACCGAGGGAGAGAAGACGTGCGTTTCGCTGACGACGATGTTGTGGTTGTCGCGCTGGTCATCCCGCGCGTCCGTGTCGGCGTCCCCGTTGTTCCACGCCCGGTTCATTCGCGTGTTGCGGGTGCCGGTGTACCGTCCAAAGATCTTGTCATTCTCGCTGATCGTGTGGTCAATCCGCACGCTCGACTGCGCCTGATCGATCGGGAAGCCCACCAGGGTCAGGTAGTTGTTGGCGTTGGTGAACCGATTGTTCGGCTCGACGTTCGGCAGCGGAAGAAAGTTGAGCACCTTCTGGCTGAGCGTATCGATCCGGTTGCGTGGGATGATGTTGCCAGGGAAGGCGTCCCGAATGAACCCGCTCCCATTCGGATTGGCTCGCGTCGTCGCCGGATCGAAGATCGTCAGCAGATTGCCGCTGCCGTCCCGTGTATTCGAGAAATCGCCGCTTCGCTCGGCTGGCGTCGGGACCGTCGACCGGTTGATGTTCGCCGTCCGAAAGTTCCACCGCTCATAGCCGACGAAGAAGAAGGTCCGATCCTTTCCGCTGACAATCCGCGGCTTTCCCCCGCTGAACCCGGGCAAGGGCAGTGGACCGCCAAAGGTGCCGCCATACTGGTTGTACCGCAGGATGGGTTTGTTTCGGCCAGTGATCGGATCCCGCTCCACCAGGAAGGCGTTACGCGCGTCGAGCACGTCGTTGCGGAAGAATTCGTAGAGCGACCCGTGATACTGGTTGGTGCCGCCCCGGGTGACGACGCTGATCACGCCCCCGCTCGTCTGCCCATACTCGGCGGCGAGGCTGTTGGTCTGCACCCGAAACTCCTCGACCGTGTCGACCATCGGCACCACGCTGATCTCGTTATGAACCGGGACCGTGTTCGAGGCTCCATCGAGGAAGATCTGGTTGCTGTAGACCGAGCCCCCATTGAAGCTGATCTGCGAGAAGCTCTGGTTGTCGACCTCGGCA
>JBEIJP010000193.1:0-5841 GCA_040380245.1 Acidobacteriota bacterium
AGGGGCCATCTGGCAGGGGCCATCTGGCAGGGACCATCTGGCAGGGACCATCTGGCAGATGCCATCAGACTGACGGTAGCAATCAGCATCGCGAAATCGCATTTCAATGTGGGGAAAGGGTTAAGGTTTATGGAGGCGGACAGGGGGACAGCGAGGCGGCCATTTGACGAAGTACTCGCTGAGGCGGAATCCCTGGCGGCGCGTGCGGAGGCGATGCAGCGCCCCGGGCCGGCCGGGATTCCCCTGCGACCGCTGGGCAAGACCGGGGAGTGGGTCACCATGATCGGGGTAGGCGGATGGGACAGCGTCGTCGAGATGACAGATGCCGAGGCCGTCGCCCTTCTGCGCGAGGCGTTCGACCTCGGGATCACCTTCTGGGATAACGCCTGGGAGTACCATGCGGGTCGTGCCGAGGAGGTGATGGGGCGGGCCCTCGTCGAGGGGGCGCTCCGGGATAATGTCTTCCTCATGACAAAAGTCTGCGCCCGGGACGCAGTCGGCTTCCGTCGGCAACTCGACGATTGCCTTCGTCGCTTGCGGACGGACTGTATCGATCTGGTCCAACTCCATTCCATTCAGTATCCAGGAGATCGCGATCGGTACTTTACCCCGGCGACCGGCGCCATGGAAGCGGCGCTCGAAGCACTGGCCGCGGGCAAGTTCCGTTACCTGGGCTTCTCAGGGCACATGGACCCAGGCGATCACCAGACCATGCTCGACACCTCCTATGAGTGGGCGACTGTGCAGATGCCCATCAACCTGGTCGACGCGCACAAATCAGGATTTCAACACCGGATTTTACGCCAATGCGTCGATCGTCAAATCGGCCCGCTGGGAATGAAGTCGTTGGGAGGAAACCAGGGACGATTCCCGACCGCCCTCGGAATCGATGGATGGACCCTCCGTCGCTACGCGATGTCGATGCCGGTCAGCTCACTGATCTGTGGGATGCAGACCCGCGAGGAACTCCACGGGACGGTTCGCCTGGCCCAGAACTTTCACCCCTTGTGTGGAGAGGAGCTGCGCGCGGTCCTCTCCCTGACCCGGGAGGTCGAGGACCACGGACAGATCGAAGAGTTCAAAGTCCGTGATGGCGCGTTTGGATGCAGCTATCACGGCCCGTTGCTGGCCGCTTCCCCCGACTCCCTCCCCTTGTAAGAGATACCCTCTGGTGCAGATCAGCTCCATTTGACAGCATACGATGGGTGGCCCACAAGCAGGCCGTCATCCCCCCCTTCCCACCCGAAAGTTCGCTGGAGGAGAGTTCCGTTGGCCAGATACTACTTTGACAACTTCCAATTGCTGGAGGAGGAGAAGCAGCTCTTCGATGGCGAGAAGCAGATCCCTCTCACCAATCGAAGGTTTGCCATTCTACTGATCCTGCTCCAGCACGCGGGAGAGATTGTCACCAAAGAGGAGCTGATCGCCAAGGTATGGGAAGGGATGATCGTCGAGGAGAGCAACATCTCCCAGCAGATCTATCAGCTGCGACTGCTGCTCGGGGATAACGCGCGCCATCAGAACTTCATCGAAACCCTCCCGTCGATCGGATATCGTTTCAAGGTCAACGTGCAACGGGAAGAGACGGTGGTGGCGGAGGAGGCAGGGGAGGCGATGACCACTGTGGATCTGCCCGGGGGCCCTGTCGCAGTGGCGTCTGCGGAGGATTCGGAGGGTTCCAGACGCCGCCGATACTTCTCGCTTGCGGGAGCGATGATGGTCGGCGTCCTCCTCTGGATCGGGGCCATTGTCGCCCGGCAAAGCGGACTGATCGGCAACGATCGGAGTCAGCCTGGCGACCCCACGATCCGGCTGATGGTCAGTCTGCCCGGGGTCAAGACGCACCCGGCCTTCTCCCGCGATGGGAGATGGATCTCCTTCAGCTTGAGAGATTCGGAGACGAACAACTTCGATCTCTACCTCATCGAGGCGGAGCAGCCCTGGACACTGGTGCCGCGCCGGTTGACCAGCCACCCACTGGGAGAGTTACACAGCACCTGGTCACCTGACAGCCGGAAAATCGCTTTTCTGCGCCTGCCCGAGATACCCGAAGAGCGGTTCCGGTTGATGGTCCTCGATCTCGAAAGCAAACAGGAACGGGAAGTGGGGCGGGTCTGGGGAGGGCTCGATTGGTCGCCAGATGGCCAATTCTTCGCTGTCTCGGACAACCTGACCGAGGGAACCTCTTCCGGAATCTTCCTGTTGTCCACGGACGGCCGCGAACGACGACTGGTGTCAACTCCTCCACCTGCGGAGAGTATCTATGATTTCAATCCCCGATTCTCTACAGATGGGACTCAACTGATTTTCATTCGGGGCTATACGAACACGCTTCAGGAAATCTTCCTCATCGACTTGCGATCCGGCGCGCTGAGGCAACTGACCTATGACCAGAAAAAGATCCTCGGTGCGGCGGTCTGGGCGCCAGGTGGAAAGGATCTTCTCTTCATCTCCAACCGCTCGGGGAATTTCCGGTTATGGCGAATGCCGGCGGCGGGGGGGGAGCCACGAATCGTCGAGAGCGTACAGACCGGGCAGGTCACTGGGCTGGGGGCGCCGAACAGCCTCGCCATCTCTCCGGCAAATCAGCAGATGATTATTGGTTCGGAGAGTCAAGACTCGCATATTCTGGTGCGGGGGCTACCGGGAGGCGCCCGAGAGCAGGAACAGCCGTGCTGGATTCAATCATCGGAGTCGGAGCACACTCCATACTTCTCTCCGAGTGGCAAGGGGCTGCTCTTCGGATCCAATCGAAGCGGGAGAGATGAACTGTGGACCGTCAATGATGACTGCACGGAGCCCAGCCCCCTCACCAGGCTGGAAGAGATCGGGGTTCGCAGCGGTACCTGGTCTCCGGATGGCAATTGGATCATCTTTGAGCGACAAGTCGATTTCCAACCAGAGATTTTTCGGCTGAACCTGTGGGATCGATCCTTTCATCGACTGACGAACCATCCGAATAGTGACGTCGCCCCAAGTCCATCCCGGGATGGCAGGTGGATCTACTTCTCTTCGAACCGGAGCGGAAAGCATCAGATCTGGCGAATCCCCGCGGCCGGAGGAGATCCCGTCGAGTTGACGCGGGAGGGGGGGATCATGTGCCGGGAGTCGTACGATGGCCGAACGCTCTTCTACAACCGGAACGAATATCTGCGTCGACTCGATCTGCGGACAGGGGAGGATCGCGAGGTGGCCGAGTTGAAGGGCATCAATGTCGGCTATACTTGGGATGTCGGCAAAGAGTATCTCTATTTCCTTCCTCAAAAGACACCCGGTTCCCCGATTGTCTACCGTTATCACCTCAAAACGAGCAAGGTGGAGCGGCTCTTCACCGTCGACGGGTTCACCTCGCCAGACGCTCAAGGGCTCAGTGTCAATGCGGCAGAGGACCGGATCGCGATCACGACGGTCAAGCAGCACACGGGAAGTTTGAAAATCATCGAGCGATGGGAGTAGCCCTCCCTCTCCAGACTCAGACGATCTCGCGCGACTCGCCGTGACGGCGCGTGACGCGTTGACGATCAAGGTATTCGAGCAGCGGGATGGCGTACTTGCGGGTGACGCCCGTCAGATCTTTGAAAGCCGTAACGTCGAGACGGGGTCCGTGAGTCGACTTATACACGAGGAGCGACTCCCGCAGGGCTTCGAGGGCGGAGCGGTGAAAGACCAGCTCGCCGACACGGGTGAGATCACCGCTCTGGATGAGCAGTTGGGCGAAGCGCTGGACGCGGGTCGAGTCGATGCCGAACTGGGCGGCGACCTGAGAGACGGCCTCCTCGAGAGTGAGGGGTTGGAGGGCTGCCTCGGCGAAGAGGCGCGCGAGGGCGTCGCGTGCCGCCTGCTCCTCGGTCGTGAGGGCGATCCGGTGAGTGGCGAGCCGGAGGAGGTCCTTCTCGGCAACGATCTCCTGCCGATCGATCAAGACCTGCAGAACGGCCCGAGAGATTTCGAGGGATAGATCGGGAAAGACACGATCGCGGATCTCTTCACGGGAGACGCCCGTCTCGAGAGGAGCCGCCTGATGAAAGGCTTTGATCTGGGCACGGACCTTGCGGGCCAGGTCCTCGAAAACGGAGTGGGGGACGAGGCGCGGTGGGTGGCCGGCAATCAACGTCAGGCGGCGTGAGCGCACAAGGCTGGCGATGGAGGCATCGAGCGCAGCCGGGGTCTCCCCGACGCGGGCGGCGAGATCTGGCTGGCTCATGCCGGACGCGCCAGCCATCTCGACAAAGAGGGCGATCCGCTCCAATGGGTCGGCCTGGACCAGGTGGGTCAACTGATCGGCGACGCGGGCATGGTCGCGGGCACGGTGCTTCGCGGGAGCGGCATCGACGACTACCCCTCCCCCAATCGTCGCCAGGGGAGAAGAACCACGCAGAATGAAGCGATCTCCTGGCAGGGCGAGCAACGGAGATTCCAAGCGGAGCTGAGCGAAAGCGGAGCGTCCCGGAGCGACCTCCGTTTGGCCCAGCAACACCACTCGGGCAAGGACTTCGGCCGTCCCCAGGTGGAGGTGAACCCGGGAGCGGGAGCGCAGTGGCCGCGCCGCCGAAGCGAGCAGGTCGAGTTGGACATCGAGAAGCGATCCGGTGCGAAGGAGGCCCGCCGGCGCGAGGACCTGTCCCCGGTGCAGTTGATCGAGGTCGATCCCTTGCAGGTTGATCGCCGTTCGTTCTCCGGCGCGGGCGACGGAGGTCGCTCTGCCGTGAACTTGCAGGTTGCGGGCACGGGCGCGCCGTTCATCCGAAGGGAGCAGTTCCAGCTCCTGCCCGACTTCGATCGACCCGGCGACAAGGGTTCCAGTCACGACCGACCCGAAGCCTCGGATGGTGAAGGCCCGGTCGATCGGCAGCCGCGCCACCGCCGAGACATCCCGCTCCGCGACGCTGCCGGCCAGCCGTTGCAGCGCCTTCTTGAGGGGCTCGATCCCTTCTCCAGTCCGGGCGCTGACGCGCAGGATCGGCGCCCCTTCCAGGAAAGAACCGGCGAGATACTCTGTCACCTCCGCCTCGACCAGTTCGAGGAAGTCCGGCTCGACAAGGTCGATCTTGGTCAGCAGGACCAGACCGGCGGGAATCTTCAACAAGCGGCAGATCTCGAAATGCTCGCGAGTCTGGGGCATGAGGCCTTCGTCGGCGGCGACGACCAGCATCACCAGGTCGATACCGTGAGCGCCCGCCAGCATATTGCGGACAAAGCGCTCGTGCCCCGGCACGTCGACAAACCCGAAGTGGACATCCCCGATCGTCAGGTCGGCAAAACCGAGATCGATGGTGATGCCACGCTCCTTCTCTTCCTTGAGGCGATCGGCATCGACACCCGTCAACGCCTTGATCAAGGACGTCTTCCCGTGGTCGATATGACCGGCGGTGCCCACAATAATCTTCTTCATTCTTGCTCCACTGGTCTCGATCGACGCCGCCTCCGAACCACTGCGCTGGCAACTGGTCAACTGGCACAACTCTAACCGGACTCTGTCGGCTTGCCCCCCTTCAACAACGGCTTATCGTACTGGATGGAGCAGAACTCGGCAAATCCAGGGGTGGAGGGGTGGAGGGGTGGAGGGGTGGAGGCAGGGCTTTTGCAAAGTCAGGGACTACAGCCATGACTGACCTGTCATGACTCCAAGGGATGAGCGCTGGAGTGCCAGTGATTGGGAGAGCAGGATCGGCTCCTGGTGTCCCAACGGGACACCGCATACCAGCCCAGGGCAACGCCCTGGGTAGCGTCCAGAGCATCCTCCGGCGTTCTGAAGGAACGCCGCATATCCTAAAACGTTGGGCGTGTGACCAGTCCCATCCGATGGGGCGTTCCTTAATAACGCCGCACGTCTCCCTCAGA
>JBEIJP010000194.1:0-5837 GCA_040380245.1 Acidobacteriota bacterium
ACACACACACACACACCGACTGGGGCGTGCGGTCGACTTCGGGCCGCACCCCTGAACTGGAGCGGCGCAACGACGAGGCCGCCGCCGCGATCGATGCCATCCAGCGAACGGAGAACGCGCTCAAGGCGCTGCTGCTCCAACCGACCAGCGCCGAGATGTGGCAATCGGAGCTGGTCCCGGTCGAGATGCCCGAGATCGAGTCGGGCTCCTCTCTGCCGCTCGACGACGCCATCCGGCTGGCGCTGCGCAACCGCCCCGAGCTGGAGCAGTTCCGGCTGCGTGGCGAACTCAACCAGATTGAAGAGGCCTACTACCGCGATCAGAGCCGCCCGCAGATCGACCTGGTCGTCAACTACGGCATCGTTGGCCTGGCGGGTCGGCAACGGACCGAGACCAACTTCTTCACCGAATCGAACAATCAGCTGGCCCGCCGGGTCAATGAACTCTCCATCCTGCAAGGCTTGCCTCCTCTGCCGAGCAATGGCGGATCCTTTGTCCTTCCGGATGTTCTTTTGGGAAGCGCCGGGCAGAGCCTCTGGAATATGCTCAAGAACGATTTTCGGGTCTGGCGCGTCGGGGTCAACTTCAACCTCCCCTTGCGCAACCGGACGGCGCTCGCGCAACTCGGACGCGCCGTCGCGCAGGGACGACAGCTCGATATTCAGCGCGAGCGGCTGGTCCAGGGCATCGAGGTCGAGGTGCGCAACGCCCTCCAGGGGGTCGAGACGGCGCGTCGCCGGGTCCTCGCGGCGCGCAACTCCCGCCTCAACGCCGAGCTGCAGTACCAGAGTGAAGAGCGCAAGTTCGAGGCGGGCCAGTCGACCAGCTTCTTCGTCCTCGACCGGCAGAATGCCCTCTCCGCCTCCCGTGGGCGCGAACTTCGCGCCCTCACCGATTACACCAAGGCGGTGGGCGAGATGCAGCGCGCCCTCTCGACGACGCTGTCTAACTACAACGTCGAGATCCGGTGAGCGTCGACTCTTCGGGCAGGTGCTGGCAAGGAGGGGCGGAAGTGGTATACTGCCTCTTTTGAAAGTGGCGGCGGCAATTGTGGCGACCTCGGCCTGTCCGAAGGGGCTGGCGCCGTCGTTTGAAAGAGTTTGGAACTGAGAGGGAGTGAGGCAGCGACATGGCGGAAGAGAAAGAGGGCGGATTCAAGATCACGGATCGGCGGATGTTCAAACCGGATGGGTCTCTGCGCGACGACGCGGTGATGGCCGAACCACCGCCACCACCGGTCGAGACGGCTGCGCCTCTTCCGGTTGCGCCCGAACCCCCGCTGACTTCTCCGTCTGCTGCCCCAGTCCTGGAAGATCCTCTCGGAGAGTCCCTGCGAGAGATGGACGCGCCGTGGGCTGGGGATGAACTTCCGGCGGAGGAGGGACCTGGGCCCGAGCAGACGCTCTTCAATGAGTTCCTCATGCAGATTGCCTCCTCGGCCTTTATCTACCTCGGCCTGGTGGAGCATCCCGCGACCGGACGTCGACAGGTCGACCTGCGCGCCGCTCGCGAGACGATCGACATCCTCGATATGTTGCGCGAGAAGACTCGCGGCAACCTCTCGCCGGGTGAAGAGAAGTTCTTTACCGAGTTGTTGGCCGACTTGAAGATGCAGGTTGTTGCACGCAGTGGTCGCTGATGCGGATTGTGTTTCTAGGAACTGGAACCTCTGTCGGGGTGCCGATGATCGGATGCGGCTGCGAGGTCTGTCATTCGACCGATCCGCGCGATCGTCGGACCAGGACGGGTCTGCTGGTCGAGCACGGCTCCCGGCGGTTGGTCATCGACATCTCGGCCGACTTTCGCGAGCAGATGCTGCGCGAGCGGATCGACCATCTCGACGCGCTGCTGATCACCCACGGCCACGCCGACCATATTCTCGGGCTGGACGACATTCGCCCCTTCAACTTCCGTTCGGGACCGCTCCCTGTCTTTGCCAGTGAGGCCACCTGGCGCCAGATCCGGCGCGTCTTCTTCTATATTTTCGATGTTCCCCCCAACTATGTCGGAGGGGGGATTCCGAAGCTGGTTCCGCACTCGATCGAAGGTAGCTTCGAAGTAATTGGATTGCGCGTCACTCCCATTCCGGTGATTCACGGCAATGATGTGGTGACAGGGTATCGGCTCTCGGATGGGCAGGTCGAGATGGCCTTCATTACGGACTGCAATCGGATTCCGCCCGCCTCACTCCGGATGCTTGAAGGACTCGACCTGCTGATCATCGACGCCCTTCGGTACAAGCCCCACCCGACGCACCTGCACCTCGAGCAGACCCTGGCTTACATTGAGCAGGTTCGACCGCGTCGGGCGGTACTGACCCACATGGGACACGACTTTCGACACGCCATCGCCGCGGCGCATCTCCCTCCAGGGGTCGAGATGGCCTACGATGGCTATCGCCTGGAGCTGCACGGCGTGGGAGGGGCAGGGCGCCGATGAAGATTGTTCGGGGATTGCCTCCAGAGGAATTGAAGGGAGTGGTCGAGCGGCCCGCGATCACCACCCTCGGCGTCTTCGATGGGCTGCACCTCGGCCACCAGGCCATCGTCCGAATGGTCGTCGAGCGGGCGGCATTGACGGGGATGGTGCCGACGGTCGTCACCTTCGACCCGCACCCACGACAGGTACTCAAGCCGGAGACCGCGCCGCCACTGCTCCAGACCTTTGCACAGAAGATGGAGGGGCTGCGGCTCCTCGGAGTTCGGCAGGTAGTCGTCCTGCCCTTCGACGCGACGCTGGCCGCCCTCTCGGCGGAGCGGTTTGTCGAGCAGATCCTGGTGGAGGCGCTCGGATCGACCGAGGTCTACCTCGGCAAGGGCTTCGCTTTTGGCCATCAGCGCCAGGGGAACATCGAACGCCTCCTCGCCTGGAGCCGCGAGATGCGATTTTTTGCGGCGGAGGTTCCCGAGGTGCAGGTCAGGGGGGCACCGGGTCAGCTCGACGCTGATTCGGCGACTGCTCCAGGGAGGCCGGGTCAATCTCGCCCGCCAGATGCTGGGGCGTCCCTACGGCATCGAGGGGCTGGTCGTGCGGGGGGAGGGCATTGGCCGTCGTCTCCTCTATCCAACGGCCAATCTGGCCGTTCAAAATCGGGTCTTGCCGTCGGAGGGGGTCTATGTCACGCTCTGTCTGGTCGATGGACAGTGGTACCGGAGTGTGACCAACATTGGTCGCCGTCCGACGGTCAGCGATCAGGCGGATCTACGGATTGAAGCGCACCTCGTCGATTTCGATGGGGATCTCTATGATCAGACACTCCGCCTCCGCTTCCTGCACCGCCTCCGGGGAGAGCGCAAGTTTGCCGGGATCGATGAGTTGAAGGCGCAGATCTCACGGGATCGCGCGAGGGCGGTTCGCTACTTCGAGGCGGGTCCGGTTCGGCGACACCTCAGCTTCCGCTGATCGTCCCTGCCCTGGCCGGTTGTAGCCGCCAGCAGGTCGGAGGAGAGAAGGAGGAGCCAGATGGAGACAGCTGACCGAGGATCGAGGGGGATCCTCTCGACGGAACAGAAGGTTCGGCCCCTCATCGCCGACCGGACGGGTGATCTGATCCAGGCCCCCAATGCCAGCGATGTCACACGCTACGATCCAACTCTGACGATCCGGGGACACGGGCTGCGCGGCTGGTGGCGCGCCGGACGGATCATCCACACCTTTGTTCTCTACTACATCTTTGTCTTCGTCTACCACAGGGGCTGGCTGCTCGGCCGCTCGAAGGAGGAGTCGCAGGAGCGCCACCTGCAATGGCAGGCGGAATGGATCAAACGCCAGCTGCTGCGCCTGGGGCCCACCTTCATCAAGATCGGTCAGGCGATGGCGACCCGGGCCGACCTGCTCCCCCTCGCCTACATCAAGGAGTTGACGACCTTACAGGACGAGGTGCCAGCCGTGCGCAACGAGGTCGCCTTCGCGATTATCGAGCGGGAGCTGGGAGCTTCGCTGGACGAGCTCTACCAGGACTTCGAGTCGACGCCGATTGCGGCGGCCTCGCTCGGGCAGGTCTACCGGGCCAGACTGCGGACGGGAGAGCTGGTCGCCGTCAAGGTGCAGCGGCCGGGTCTGGAGCAGACGATCAATTTCGACCTGGCGGTCTTGCGTCGGATCGCCGCGTTCCTCTCCCGCTACCCCCGCGTCGTTCGGGGCGTCGATTGGCAAGGGACGCTCGACGAATTCGCCGCGGTCATCTTCGAGGAGATGGACTACCTCCAGGAGGGGCGGAACGCCGAGGTCTTTCGCGACAACTTCAAAGATTGGCCGGAGGTGCATGTCCCGCGGATCTGGTGGTCACACAGCTCGCCGCGCGTCCTGACGATGGAGTTCATCGAGGGGACCAAGTTGCTCGACCTGACGACCCTCACGGCCCGGGGCATCGATCCCCCGGCGATCGTTCGGCTCGTCGCCCGGACCTACCTCAAACAGCTGCTCGAAGACGGCTACTTTCACGCCGATCCCCACCCCGGAAACCTGCGGGTCATGCCGGATGGCCGCCTCGCCTTCTTCGATTTTGGGATGGTCGGCCGAATCACCCCGAAGCTGCAGGGGATGATGATCGACGCCTTCTTCCACATGGTCGAACGGGATGTCGCCGGGCTGACCCAGGATCTGATCAACCTCCGCTTTCTTGCGCCGAGCGTCAATCCGGACCTGATTCGTCCAGTCGTCGAGAAGCTCTTCCGGGACTACCTCGGGCTCAAGCTCGGGCAGATTCGGTTCAAAGAGCTGACCTATGAGCTGGCCGAGATCGTGTATCAATTTCCCTTCTCGATCCCGGCCCATTTCACCTACATGATGCGGGCGATCATGACTCTCGAAGGGATGGGGATCGTCATGGATCCGCACTTCTCCTTCTTCGACGTCGCCAAGCCCTACGCCAAGGAGTTTATGCTGCGGCGGGAAGGGAAGCACCTGCGTGAGGTCGTCCTGCGTCGTCTCTTCTTCGGGGAAGGGGAGGAGATCCAGTGGAGTAAGATCTGGAAGCTGACCAAGATGGCCGTCAAATGGTATGTCGATCAATGGTTTCCGCCAAGCGCTCCCCCTGGGGATCAAGTGGGGGTTGGAACCGCGGGTGGGGCCAGGGAAGGAGCGAGATGAAGATCGATTATACCGGAAAGGTCGTGCTGGTGACGGGGGCCGCACGGGGGATTGGCCGGGAGGTAGCGCGGCAGGTGGCGGCGGCGGGTGGGACGGTCGCCCTCCACTACCGCCATCAACTCTCGGAGGCAGTGCTGACCCACCAGGCCCTCGGGGGAGATCCTCACCTGCTGGTGCAGGCCGACGTGACGCGACCGGACGAGGTCGAGGCCCTGGTCTAGACCGTCTTCGCCCGCTTCGGCCGGCTCGACCTGCTGGTCAACAACGCCGCGGTCTTCCTGCCGCATCCCGTGGCAGAGGTTGGCTACGAAGATTGGCAGAAGGCCTGGCGCGAGACGATCGACACCAACCTCATGGGACCGGCGATGCTCATGTGGTCTGTCGCGCAGCGGATGATCCGGCAGGGTGGGGGACGGATCGTCAATGTCTCTTCGCGGGGAGCCTTCCGGGGAGAACCGACTGCGCCCGCCTACGGCGCCAGCAAGGCCGGCCTCAACGCGCTGAGCCAGTCGATGGCCCAGGCACTGGCTCCGCACAACATCTTCGTCTACGTCGTCGCCCCCGGCTTTGTCGATACCGAGCGGGTGGCTCCGAAGGTGCACGGGCCGGAGGGAGAGGCGATCCGGGCGCAGAGCCCTCTCCAGCGCGTCGCGCGGGTCGACGAAGTGGCGAGAACGGTCGTCTTTCTTGGTGCGGAGGGAACGGATTTCCTCACCGGCGCGATCGTTGATATCAACGGAGCCTCC
>JBEIJP010000195.1:0-5833 GCA_040380245.1 Acidobacteriota bacterium
AGTCGCCCCTCCTCGACGCGGCGGGAGATGTCCTGGGCGCCCTGGCCAAGAGCGCGGCCCGATCGATCGGGACCAGCCTGGGCCGGCAGATCATGCGGGGCCTCTTCGGGTCGATGAGCGCGCCCGCCTCGAATCGACGGCGTCGATGAGCCCCCTCACTTCCCGCTCGGGAGGGACCAGGGGGCACGGTAGGCCTTGGTGACCAGGGCCTGCGCCTGCGGGTCGTTGACGACCTGCTCACGCTCAATGTCCCACTCGACACGTCGACCGACGCGGAAGGCAATGTTGGCGAGGTGGCAGGCCATCATCGAGTAGTGACCGATCTCGACATCCGAACGGGGATGCTTCCGCGACTCAACACATTCGAGGAAGTTGCGGACGTGGGCCAGGTGAGAGTCCTCGCCCGACGGCGTGCGCCGAGGCTCCCCGGCCATGCGGTAGGAGCGCTTGCGCTTGACCGTTTCACTCTCCGGATAGACCTCCCAGCCACCGCGATCGACGACCAGCACGCCGTTGTTGCCGTGAAAGGCGACCCCGTGATCGCGGTCGTACGGCCCTCGTCCGATCGCCGTCGCGTGCTCCCAGATCATGCTGTAGCCGTCAAACTCCCAGAGCGCCTGCTGGGTGTCAGGCGTCTCCTCGGCGTCCTCGGGAAAGCCGAACTTCCCGCCAACGGACATCGCCGCCCGGGGCGCCTTGACCCCCATTCCCCAATTGGCGATGTCGATCATATGCGCTCCCCAATCGGTCATGAGCCCGCCGGAGTAGTCCCAGTACCAACGAAAATTGAAGTGGAACCGGTTGCGGTTGAAGGGGCGTCGCGGCGCGGGGCCGAGCCACAGGTCGTAGTCGATGGTCGAAGGCGCCGCCTCATCCGGCAAGACCGGGATATTGCCCATCCAATCCTGGTAGGCCCACGTCTTGACCAGCCGGATCTTGCCCAGGCGACCGCTGCGCAGGTAGTCGACAGCCTCGGTAAACTGCGAGCCGCTGCGCTGTTGCGTCCCCATCTGGACGACGCGCCCGGTTCGCCGGGCAGTGTCGACCATCACCCGGCCCTCGCCGATCGTCAGGGAGAGGGGCTTCTCGACATAGACATCCTTGCCGGCCTGGCAGGCGAGCACCGTCGGGAGCGCATGCCAGTGGTCCGGCGTCGCGACGATCACCGCGTCGATCTGCCGGTCATCGAGCACCCGCCGAAAGTCGCGGGTGAAGATCGTTGGCCGCTGGCCGAACTGGTCTTCGACGTTGCGCCGGATCTTGGCGACCTGATCGTCATCCACATCGCAAAGGGCAACACAGTCGACATTGCCGACGCGCAGCATATCGCGCAGGTCGCCCCACCCCATCCCGCCGCAGCCGATCAAGCCAACCCGGACACGGCGGTTGGCGCCAGCCACCCGTCCCTGGGAGAGCGAATGCACCGAAGGGGCCGCCGCCCCGACATTGGGCAGGGTGGTCATTCCAGTGACAGCGGCGACGCCAGTAGCCGCCTGGCGCAGGAAGGTACGACGAGGTCTTTTGGACATACGGTCTCTCCTTTCGGCTCCGCTCCGATGGAACTTGAACGGAAAACGGTGGATGGAAGGCGCGAGGTCGGGTCGGCTCCCGTCAGAGGGAGAGCTCGACCAGATCCTCCGCGGCGACGGTCTCGGGAAAGCCTCGGCGAGCCTCGGCCAGAAGTGGGCGATAGTCTGGATACCGCGAGCTGAAATGGGTGATCACCAACCGCTTGACCCTGGCCAGTCGGGCGACTTCCGCCGCCTGGGAGGCCGTCGAGTGGCCATACTGATCGGCCTCGTCGCGATGGTCATCGGTGAAGGTCGCCTCGTGAATCAGGCAGTCCGCTCCGTGCGCCAGTGTCACGGCGTTGACGCACGGTCGGGTGTCGAGACAGTAGGCGAGCGAGGGACCAGGACGCGGCGGCCCGACCACCTCGGCCGAGTCGATGCGCCGCCCATCGGCGAGCGTGATCGCCTCGCCCGCCTGGAGCTTCGCATAGAGCGGCCCCGCCGGGATCCCCAGCTCCCGCGCCCGCTCGACGTCGAACCTCCCGGGCCGGTCCTTCTCCGTCAGGCGATAGCCGATTGCGAAGATGCGATGATCGAGCGGCTGCGCAGTGACCACGTACCGATCCTCATCGTAGACGGTCAGCCCCCCCCGCTCCGTGAAGTCGCGCGCGCCGTACTCGCGCACCGTCAGGGGATAGCTGACATAGCAGCTCTTCAACCGCCGGAGCAGCGCGAGGTACTCGACGATCCCGGGCGGCCCGACCAGCAACAGCGGCCGCTGCCGCTGATCGAGCGACATCGTCGAGAGCAACCCCGGCAGCCCGTTGAAATGGTCCCCATGCAGGTGGGTGATGAAGATCGCCTCCAGCTTGTGCGCCGACAGCCCGGCCCGCATCAGCTGAATTTGCGCTGCCTCGCCACAGTCGAAGAGCCACCACTCCCCCTCCCCGACGACGGCCAGCGAACTGACGTGACGTTGCAGGGTCGGTCGACCGGAACTGGTCCCAAATGGAATGATGCGCACGCTATTCTTCCTTGTTCCGCATAAAATCGGCCAGCTGGGCGAAGGCCTGGCTCAGGTGAAGGCGCAACGCCTCGTTCGGGACATGCTCCTCGAGCGCCTGCCGCATGCAGAGAAGCCACTGATCCCGCTCCGACTCTCCAATCGCAAAGGGGAGATGGCGCGCACGCAACCGTGGATGGCCGTAGCGCTGCACGTAGAGCGGGGGCCCCCCCAACCACCCCACCAGGAAGAGGAAGAGCTTCTCGCGCGAGGAGGTCAGGTCCGGCGGATGGAGCGCCAGGATTCCCGCCGCCTCGGGCAACGACGCCATCAGATCATAGAACCGATCGACGAGAGCTCGCACCTTCTCCTCCCCGCCAATCTGCTCAAAATGGGTTTGACTCATGAATGATCCGTCCCGCTTCTTTCGTCAATGTCAGCGTTTTCGTTCTTGCTCCCCCGGAGACGGGAGCGCGACTGGGCGGACTCACCGCCAGGCGAGGTAGGCCAGGAAGAAGATCCCCAGCACCAGGAGGAGCAGAAGCGCAAAACGAGACCGCGCTCCCGCCGCCCTCGCCGAGGCCCCCTCGACCAGCGAGAGGAGGATCGCGCCCGTGCCCCGCGAGGAGAGCCGGAACCTCCTCCCTGCCTCCTCGGCTTGCCCCGCTTTCTCTGATTCCCCAGCCACCCCTGCCACCCCTCTTGCATCTCTCACCGCTGGCTCGCCTGGGAGGGCGGCTCCGCCAAGAGAGGAGACCCTCTCGTGCCCCGTGTGAGTCCACGACAAGGAGAAGGGGGAGGGAGGTTCGGCGAGGGGAGCATGCCGGGTCGTCTCTTCCGCAGGCAACCCGGAGATCGGAATGACCACGCTGATCGAGCCTTCCAGTGGATCGTCAGCGCCCGGAGGCGAGCCGTTGGTCTCCGGCTCCGCCCACTCGGAGAGGGACGCGGGGAGGCGACGCCCCGGGGATGGTTCCAGAGGATTTGTCTGGCTGTCTCTCCGCGGTCGCGACTCCTGGGGGACCTCCGCCAGGGGCAGCTCGATCGTACTCCGCCAGACATCCACGACGGCATCCCCCTCTGCTGGCATGGGCGCCCCACAGTTCCGACAAAACCGAGCGAAGAGTCGGGCAGATTTGCCACACCGTCGACAATTCATAGCGCATTCTAACGCGAGACCCCGGAACAAACCAACCAGTCCGTGGCTTCCCGCTCGCTCTCCGCCAGATCCTGCCTCTTTGACGGGAGGGCCCGGGATCTCCGGAATGTACGGAGAAGATCGGACGACGTTGGACAACCTGCCAGCGTTGTAGTACAAACAGTTTCTAGTGCTCACCTCTGGCCCAAAGGAACTGACCACCATGAAATTCGGCGTCGTCGTCTTCCCCGGATCGAATTGCGATCATGATACCTATCACGTGATCAGCAAGGTGATCGGGCAGCCTGTCAATTTTATCTGGCACAAGGAAGACTCGGTCGAGGGGCACGATGTGATCCTGTTGCCGGGAGGGTTCTCCTACGGAGACTATCTGCGGACGGGAGCGATCGCGCGTTTCTCACCGGTGATGCGGGCGGTGACGGCCTTCGCCGCCGAGGGGGGCCTGGTGATGGGAATCTGCAATGGCTTCCAGATTCTCTGCGAGGCAGGGCTCCTGCCCGGAGCGCTCCTGCGCAACCGGGATCTACGGTTTCACTGCGAGCACGTCACCCTGCGCGTCGAGGAGACCAACACCCCCTTCACCCGGGCCTACCAGCCCGGACAGCGGTTGAGCATCCCGATCGCCCACGGCGAGGGCAACTACTTCTGCGACGACGCGACCCTCGCCGAACTGGAAGGGGAACGAAGGGTCCTCTTCCGCTACTGTGCCCCGAACGGAGAGCTGACCGAGGCGGCCAACCCGAACGGCTCGCGCCACCACATTGCCGGGATCTGCAACCGGGAACGGAATGTCCTCGGGCTGATGCCACATCCGGAACGGGCCGCCGAGACCGCCCTGGGAAGCCAGGATGGTCGGGCCCTCTTCGTCTCGATCGTCGACCATCTCAACGAGCGGATCGGCCGGCGCGCCTGACGACTGCCGCCGGCGCCGTACCCGCCACGTTGACCGACGCAGTTGACTCTTCACGAAATCGCAAAGAAGCGCCTATGACCTGGACACCCGAACAGCTGCAACAACACCACCTGACGACAGACGAGTATCGACGAATCGAGGAGCTGCTGGGTCGCGCTCCCAACCTCACCGAGCTGGGCATCTTCTCGGTCATGTGGTCGGAGCACTGCTCCTACAAATCATCGAAGGTCCACCTGCGCCGGCTGCCGACCGAGGGTCCCTGCCTGGTGCAAGGGCCGGGAGAGAACGCCGGGATCGTCTCGATCGGCAATGGCTGGTGCGCCGCCTTCAAGATCGAGTCGCACAACCACCCCTCCTTCATCGAGCCCTACCAGGGAGCGGCGACCGGCATCGGGGGGATTCTGCGCGACATCTTCACGATGGGAGCGCGCCCCGTCGCCGCCCTCAACAGCCTGCGCTTCGGGCCGATCCGCGATTCGGAGATCGACGCGTCGACCCAGGCGACCTCGGCCGCCGCCATCGCGCGAAACCGCCGGATCATGGCCGGCGTCGTCAAGGGGCTCGGCGATTATGGCAACGCCTTCGGCGTCCCGACGATCGGCGGAGAGGTCTACTTCGACAAGGGCTACTCGCTCAACCCGCTCGTCAACGCCTTCGCGCTCGGCCTGGTGCGGCGAGAGCAGATCTTTTATGGCAAAGCGGAAGGGGTCGGCAACTCCGTGATCTACGTCGGAGCCAAGACGGGCCGGGACGGGATCCACGGGGCGACCATGGCCTCGGCGGAGTTCGACGAGGCGGCGATGGAGAAGCGGCCGACGGTGCAGGTCGGCGATCCCTTCTCGGAGAAGCTGCTGCTGGAGGCCTGTCTCGAAGCGATGCGCGAGCAGACGATCCTTGGCATCCAGGACATGGGAGCGGCTGGCCTGACCTCCTCCTCCTGCGAGATGGGCGCGCGTGCCGGAACCGGAATCGAGATCAACCTCGACCTCGTCCCACAGCGCGAAACGGGCATGACGGCCTGCGAGATGATGCTCTCCGAATCACAGGAGCGCATGCTGATCGTCGCCGTGCAAGGTCGCGAGCGCCAGCTGCTGGAGATCTTTCAACGGTGGGATCTCGACGCGGTCGTCATTGGCGAGGTGATCGAGGAGCAGGTCCTGCGCGTCCGTCACCACGGAGCCGTCGTCGCCGAGATCCCCAATCAAGCCCTTACCGACGAGGCTCCACGCTACCAGCGCCCCCTCCAG
>JBEIJP010000196.1:0-5821 GCA_040380245.1 Acidobacteriota bacterium
ACCCGGTCTTCAACTGTGGCCGCGCGAGTTACGTCTCAGTTCCGATGTTGCCAACAGCAGATCAAGGAGGATCACGCTCGGCGCATTCCCTCGTTGAAGATCGATCAATCCGCCAAGGCGCGAACAACCGGTCACTGGCAAAGTTTGTAATTATAGTTCGCATCGAGGGTTTGTCAACCTTTCGCGGGGGACTGCGCCGCGCGAGCCGGGCTCGGCCTCCCGGTGGCGCTCGATCGGGTCTGATCATGCTTGGTGTCGCGGGAGAGAATCGTGTACACTCCGCGTTTTGGCAACAGTGGGCCAGTCCGCTGGCGAAGCAGAGCCCGGGCCTTCGGGCGCGAGAATCATCACAGAGAGAGAGCGGCGGTGGGGAGGAGATCGATGGGCGGTCGAGTGCGGGTGGTGGTGGCGGGGGCGACGGGATATTCGGGGCGGGAGCTGATTCGGATCATCCTCTCGCACCGAGAGTGGGAGCTGGTCGGCGCGTTCTCATCGCGAGTCGAGGAGGGGCGCGGGGCGGCGAGCGCCAGAAGCCGGCCCCTCTCGGAGATTCACCCCGAGCTGAGCGGCCAGACCGGAATGGTCTGTCAGCCCTTCGACGAAGCCGTTCTCGCCGCGCTCGATCCCGGACTGATCTTTCTGGCGACTCCCAACGAATTCTCCCACGAGGTGGTTCCCGCGCTCCTCGCCAGCGGGGCGACGGTCGTCGACCTCAGTGGCGCTTACAGATTGCAGGAGCGCGATCTCTATCCTTCCTATTATGGTTTCGCCCACCAGCACTCCGACCTGTTGCCCCAAGCCGTCTACGGTCTGACCGAGCTGGTGCGGGATCGATTGCCCGGTGCCAGGTTGATCGCCAATCCGGGCTGTTACCCGACCTCGATCGTGCTGGCGGTCGCGCCGTTGCTGGAGGCGGGACTGGTCGACCTCTCCCAGCCGATCATCTGCGATTCGAAGTCGGGCGTCACCGGCGCGGGAAAAGCGGCCACCTCAACGACCCATTTCGTCGAGGTCAACGAGAGCTTCCGCGCCTACAACCTCTTCCGCCACCGGCACACTCCGGAGATCGCCCAGGGGCTCGGGCTGGCGCTCGACGCGGGGCAGCTGATCTTCACCCCCCATCTTCTCCCGATCAATCGGGGCATCCTCTCGACGATCTACCTGAGGCTTCGCCCCGGGATCGGTCGCGCCGACCTTGTCGCGCGCTGGGAGGCGACCTACCACGACTCGCCGTTTGTCCGGCTCTTCCCGGAGACACAGTTGCCGGAGATCAAATTTGTCGCGGGGCAGCCCTACTGTGACCTGGGCGCCACGGTCGACGAGCGGAGCGGGCAGGCGATCCTCGTCGGGGCGATCGACAATCTGCTCAAAGGGGCGGCGAGCCAGGCGGTGCAGAACGCCAATCTCGCGCTGGGAATGCCGGAGGCGGAGGGGCTGCGATGAAGCGCACGGTCATCAAACTGGGAGGCAGCGTCCTGATCGATCCGGAGCTGCGCCGTTCCCTGACGGAACAGATTGCCACGCTGGTGCGCGAGGGCCACTCGTTGATCCTGGTCCACGGCGGTGGCAAGCAGATCGCGTCGCTGCTCGATCGGTTGGCCATCCCCTCGTCCTTCCACGACGGATTGCGGATCACCGACGCGGAGACGCGGGACGTGGTCCAGATGGTGCTGGCCGGCCTGGTCGGCCGCAACCTCGTTGCTGAGCTGGAATCGGTCGGGGTCGCTGCGGTCAGCCTCACCGGCGGCGACGGATCGACGGCGCTGGCGGTCCCATTCCAGCGAACAGATGGCGTGGATCTGGGCTTTGTCGGCGAGATCTCGGAGGTCCGCCCGCGGCTGATCGATCGCCTCCTCGGCGCCGGCGTCACTCCGGTCGTCGCCTGTCTCGCGCTTGGGAGGCAGGACCACGTCTATTACAATGTCAACGGCGATCAGATGGCGGCGGCGATCGCCAGTGGCTGTGCGGCGACAACCCTGGTTCTGGTGACGGATGTCGGAGGGGTGCGGGACGCCCACGGGGAGACCCTCGCGACGCTGACGTCGTCCCAGGCCGAGGAGCTGCTTGAGAGTGGAGTCGCCACCGGGGGGATGCGGCCCAAGCTTCGCGCCTGTCTCGAGGCGCTGGCGGCGGGAGTGGCCTCCGTCCGGATCGTTGGGGCGGCGGAAGACCAGGTGCTGATCCGAACCCTGGCGGCTGAGGAGCGGCTCGGGACCTGTCTGCAGGAAACTTGTCTGGAGGAGACCAGTCTGGAGGAAAGAAGATGACGGCAGAGACTTCTCTCGCGTTGACACTGGAAGAGGTTCGGCAGATCGAGTCGGCCCACGTGCTCCCGACCTATGCCCGTTTCCCGGTCATGTTTGTCCGGGGAAACGGCAACTACCTCTATGACGAGACCGGCAAGGCCTATCTCGACTTCCTCTCCGGGATTGGAGTCAACGTTCTGGGGCATAACCACCCGGTGGTGCGCCGCATCCTGCGCGATCAGGGCGACCTGCTCCATACCTCCAACCTTTATTATCACCCTTACCAGGGGCAGCTGGCGGCGCGGTTGACGGCGGCCTCGGGATTGAGCAAGGTCTTCTTCTCGAACACGGGGACAGAGTCTGTCGAGGGGGCGCTCAAGATGGCCAGGGCCTGGCAGCGCCGCCACGGCCGGGAAGAGAAGACCGAGTTCGTCTCCCTCCTCAACTCCTTTCACGGTCGAACTATGGGGGCGCTCTCGGTGACGGCGCAGGCAAAGTACCGTCGCCCCTTTGAGCCGCTCATTCCGGGGGTTCGCTTTATCGACGCCAATCGTTGCGAGGACGACTTTGCTGAGGCGCGCGCCGCCATCACCGAGCGGACCGCGGCCGTTATCCTCGAGACGATTCAGGGGGAGGGCGGCGTCCACCCGATCAGCGACTACTTTTTGCGGGTCGTCCGGGAGGAGTGCGACAAGGTGGGCGCCCTGCTCATCCTCGATGAGGTACAGTGTGGGCTGGGACGAACCGGGAAGGTCTTCGCCTTCGAGCACTCGACGGTTCGCCCGGACATCCTCTGCGTCGCCAAGCCGCTCGGTCTCGGCCTGCCCCTCGGGGCCTTTCTCGCCGCGGAGCGGGTGGCGGATGGCCTTCAGCCCGGCGACCACGGCACCACCTTTGGCGGAGGACCACTCGCCTGTCGACTCAGCCTGGCCCTGATGGAGATGCTCGAGGAGGGGGCGCTGATGCAGCGCGTCGGCGAGGTCGGAGTCTTCTTCCGCAAGCGGCTGCGCCGACTGCAACGCGCCCTCCCAGACATCATCACCGAGGTGCGCGGCCAGGGGCTGATGGTTGGCCTCCAGCTTGCCTTCAACGGCAAGGGGGTGGTGACGAAGATGCTTGAGAGGGGCTTTCTGCTCAACTGCACCCACGATGTGGTGCTGCGCCTGCTCCCCCCCTACCTGATCCGCAAGGCGGAGATCTCTTCGATGATCACGGCTCTCGAGGAGGTTCTCGTCGAGGAGGCGGCGCTCGCGGCCAGATCCCTGGCCGCAGGGGCGGTCGGGGCAGTGGGCTCCAAGCAGGAAGGAAGATGAAGATCCGAAAAGCGCGCACGGCCGATGCCGTGCAGATCCATCAGATGGTCAATCTCTACGCCAGCCGTCAACAGATGCTGCCCCGGACCATGCTGAGCCTCTACGAGAATATCCGGGACTTTGTCGTCGCGGTCGAGACGGGCCCGAACGGGCAGGAGACCCGCGTCATCGGTTGTTCGGCGCTCCACTTCACCTGGGGGGATATGGCCGAGATCCGGTCCCTCGCCGTTCACGAGCAGGCCGGCCACCGCGGGATCGGCCGGGCTCTCGTCGAGGCCAATATCGCCGAAGCGCGGGAACACGGACTCGTCCAGGTCTACGCCTTCACCTATGTGACAGACTTCTTCGCCAAGCTGGGGTTTCGCGTCGTTCTCCACGAGAGTATGCCGCGCAAGGTCTGGATGGACTGCATCAATTGTCCAAAATTCAACTGCTGCGACGAGACGGCGATGGTCCTCGACCTGGTCGAAGGGGCGCAACCGGAGCCGTTCGATGTCAGCCAGGTCCGGGTGCCCATCGTCAAGATCGAGCGCCGAGGTGGGGAGGGAGAGCGATGAAGCGCAAAGGGCCGAAAGAGAAAGAGAAGGTGAAAGAGAAAGTGAAAGAAGACGAGGGGCTGCCGGCGACAGACATTCCCGGACCCGAGACGGGGGGCTCCCCGGCGATGCCTCTCTCCCTGGCCAGTCCGCGCGGCTTCCTCGTCGGGACGGCTCGCGCGGGCTTGAAGAAGGCCGGTCAGGATCTGGCGATCGTCTTCAGCGAAGTTCCCGCAGTCGCGGCCGCGGTCTTCACCACCAATCTCGTGCAGGCAGCGCCCGTCCTGCTCTCCAAACGCCACCTCCGGGCGGCCTCCCACCGTGTCTTCGTCATCAACGCCGGCTGCGCCAACGCCTGCACGGGCGACGAGGGGATGGCCGACGCCGAGGAGACGGCCCGTCTCGTCGCCGAGTACTTTCATTGCGACGAACGGGAGGTCCTCGTCGCCTCCACCGGGGTCATTGGCGTCCGGCTCGATATGCAGAAGGTCTACGCCGGTCTCCGTGAGGCGACGGCGAGCCTCTCGCGGGAGAATGGCTGGCAGGTGGCCGAGGCGATCATGACCACCGATACTCGGCCGAAGCGCGCCCAGCGCACGGTCACCCTGCCCGGCGAGCCGCCCACTTACAAGCCGGGACACCGTGCCACGATCGCCGGTGTCGCCAAGGGGGCCGGGATGATCCACCCGATGATGGCCACCCTGCTCAGTCTGGTGACGACCGACGTGGCCATTCGCAAAGCCCCCCTCCAGCAGGCCCTGCGCGAGGCCGTCCGCACGACCTTCAACCGCGTCAGCATCGACGGCGACACCTCGACCAACGATACTCTCGCCGTCCTCGCCAATGGCCTGGCCGGCAACGATCCGATTACGGACGCCTCCCATCCGGGCTACGCTCCTTTTGTCGAGGCCCTCACCGACGTCTGTCGCCAGCTGGCCATCCAGGTCGCCCGGGACGGTGAAGGCGCTCGAAAGCTGATCACCATCCGCGTCAAGGGCGCTCCCTCTGAGCGAGCCGCGGAACGAATCGCCGCGACCATCTCCACCAGCCCCCTCGTCAAGACCGCCATCGCCGGCGAGGACGCCAACTGGGGACGCATCCTCGCCGCCGCCGGTCGCAGCGGAGTGCGCTTCGATCCGACCCTCGTCGATGTCTGGCTCGGTTCGCTCCCTGTCGCCCGTCAGGGCCGGGGACTCTCCTTCGATGAGGAGGCGGCCCTCGCCATCCTCCACCGCGACGAGGTGACCCTCACCATCGACCTCCAGCAGGGATCGGCCGAGGTGACCGCCTGGACCTGTGATTTGACCGAGGACTACATCCGCATCAATGCCGATTACCGGTCGTGAGCCCTCTTCGGATCTGAGGTCAACCAAGTTTTTTGCAACCCGCGCGTCGAATTGGACGTACGCTGTTTATTGAATTCGATCCCGCACGTTCCTTCGTTTGATTTGCCTTCCACGGTCTGCCGCGTGACCCCGTCGCGCCTTCGGCCAAAGGTTGGGATTCCGATCGGGGAATCGGGACGAAGGGATTCGGGACGAAGGGAATTGGATCGTCAGCGCGATCGATGACCGAACGAGAGAGAGACCAGGAGCCGTCGTCAGACGCTCAGTGACCGACTAACAAGGGAGAAGAGGGTATGATTCGAATTGGGACACCAGACCAGGCAGGGCTCCTTCGCGGGCTGGAGCGATGGGCCACCGTGCGGAGACGCGTCACGGCACGG
>JBEIJP010000197.1:0-5808 GCA_040380245.1 Acidobacteriota bacterium
CGAAGAAGAAGTCGGCCAGGTTGTGGAGGTAGGTCGTCCCTGCCGGGGTGTTCGGCCGGCTGAAGCCCCCGCCGTAATTGTCAAGGCCGTAAAGGGGATTGGTGTCGTCGACGGTCTGATTGAGCGCGACGTACTCATAGCCGGTCTTGAGGCTGTGACGGCCCGCGAGGAAGGTCATGTTCAGCCGGGAGTTGATCGTCGTCGGGAATTGCGATTGCGGGTTGGTTGCCTGCCGCCCGATTCGCGTCCCCAGTCCGCCGATCTCCTGCGGGGTGATTCCTCCCTGAACGCGTGGGCCCTCCGGCAGTCCGGTGATCCCGAAGAGCTCGCGCATACTTGGCCCACCCACCAATGCGGGCAGTCGATCCATCCCCAGCCGGGTCACGGCGAAGCGGTAGTCGAGCACCGTCTTCGGGTTGACTGTCCAGGTGACTCCGCCAACGCCCTGCTGGTTGTAGCTCGCCAGGTTTCCGATGGCGTTTCCGCCGGAGAACCCGGTGATCAGCCCGGGCTGCTGGATCGTTTGCCGGCGATGGCTGTAGCGCGCGAACCCGTTCAACCGGTCGTTGAAGGTGTGGTCGAGCCTCAGATCTCCCTTGTCCTCAAAGAGGCGGTTTCGAGCGAAGCCGCCGTAGTTGTTGGCCACCCCGAACGCCCCCCCGCCGGGCCGGTTAGGGGCTGGCAGATTGGCCAGCACCGTGCGCGCGAACCGCGTCATCGGGACCGGCTGTCCGGCGGGAATCACCGTTCCAGCGGTAATGGTCCGCCCCTGGTCGTCGACGAAGTTGAACGGCACCCGCACATCGGTGCCCAGCACCCCGCGACGCTGATCGAGCGTCGGCAGCGAGGCGAGCCCGAAGGGGCTCTGAATCCAGCGGGATCCCTCGTAGTCGAGCATGAAGAACGTCCGATCCCGCACGATCGGCCCGCCAAAGACAAATCCGAACTGGTTGCGATTGACCTGCGGCTTGCGCCCATCCACCGGTCGGAAGAAGCCCGCCGCGTTGAGGGCCGTGTTCTGCAGAAAGTTCCAGGCACGCCCGTGAAATTCATTGGTCCCGCTGCGCGTCGAGACATTCATGACCGCCCCGGTGGTCCGGCCATACTCGGCGCTGTAGGTGTTGACCGACATCCGAAACTCCGCCACGAAATCGGGCGAGGGCTGGACTGCCTGATTCGAGAATCCCTGGTTGGTCGTCCCGTAGAAATTGTTGTCGATCCCGTCGAGCAGGAAGTTGTTGTAGACGCTCCGCTGGCCATTGACATTGTAGGCCCCTTCGCGGCGGAATGAGATGTCCCCCTGATTGCCCGATTGGGATTGACGGACCCCCGGCGCCAGCAAGGCCAGCGTCGAGTAGGTCCGCCCGAGGATCGGCAGATTGGTCATCTGCTTCTCGCCGATGATCTGCCCCTTCGAACTGGAGTCTGTCTCGAGCAGGGGAGCCTGCCCGCTGATCGTGATCACCTCGGTCGCCGTTCCCACCTGCAGTGCGAAATCGACCCGTTTCCGGGCCTCGACCGTCACCGCCACCTCCTCGACCGCTCCGGTCGAGAATCCCCCCAGCTCCGCCGTCACCCGGTAGACCCCAATCTTCACCGAGGGGAAGAGATAGTCTCCATTGGCATCGGTGGTCGCGGTCGCCGTAATTCCCGTCGCGGTATTTCGCAGAGTCACCTTTGCCCCTGGCAGGACTGCCCCGTTTGGATCTCTCACCGTCCCCAGGACTACCGCCGTCTCAAACTGCGCCCAGACGGGCATCGCCAACAAGACGATCCCCACCATCGTCGCCGCCCACCGCAGGCTCTGCCGCCTGGCGCTGCGCCTCTCTTTCTGCATGGCTACTCTCCTTCTGCTTGGTGTTGATGAACCGGATAGTTATGCGCTACCCTTCTCTCTTCTCATGAAACTTCTGAAATTTCTGCTTGTTTGATTGGTCTTTTAGCCTACCTCGCCATCCCTGAAATCCGCAAAATCGATTCGACATCATACCTTTCCAATGTTAGAAAAGGCTTATTAAAATCGGGAGACCTGGAAAATGTGCCAGTGATCGACGAAATGGCCTGAAGGGGCAACCCCTGGTCGCGAGGATGGGTGGTCAGCCTGGAGGGCCACCTGGGACGGGACGATCGTCGGGATGAGTCAAGAGAAGAGGCTGACACGACAGGTGCTGGTGGGAGCAGTGGTTGGGGGGCTCTTTTTACGAATGATCGCGGTCATTTGGGGAGATCTGGACCCGGGAGGGGACGGATTGCAGCGGTTATGGAACACCGTGGAATGGATGTCACACCCCCGCTGGCTCGGGCTTTCCGGCGTCTGGCCGCCGCTCTACATCTATTGGCTGGGTGGTCTGGCCTCGATCTGGGAGGAGCCAGTCTGGCTGGCGCGAGGGTTCAACCTGATCATCGGGCTGGGCTCCCTCTTCGTTCTTCGCGCCGCGATCCGGCCACGCCACGGCGACCTGGTCGCAGCGGTGGCAATGCTGCTGCTGGCGTTCAACTGGACCCACATCTGGTTGACATCCTCGTACTGGGTCGAGACTCCCTATCTTCTGTTTGTCTTTGCAGCCCTCTACTTTGCAGAAGAGACTCGGGCCAGAGGAAGGGCCCGTGATGCCTGGGCCACTGGGCTCTGTCTGGCTTTGACCGTTCTGCTTCGCCATGAAGGGGTCTTGTTGATCGCCCTCTTCGCCGGGTGGTTTGCCTGGCACGTTCGGCCCTGGCGCCAAGGGCTCCAGATGATGCTCCTGCCGGTCCTGGCGACCAGTTGGCAACTACTCGAGCCGTGGTGGATGGGAGGCTCCTACTTCGACTTTGTCGAGACCTATCGATTTCTCAAATCCAGCGAGAACCAGGTCCACGGGTTTTCCCTCGTCGACCGGCTGAAACAGATTGTGCTGATGCCGGCAGTCACTCCATCGCTGGCGGTGGTCGTCCCGGGCTTTCTTGGGCTTTGGGCGGATCGAAAGCGATGGCGAGATGACCTGTTCACCTGGCTCTTCGCGACCCACCTCCTCTTCGTGCTCTGGATGACGTTCCAGTCGGGGTGGCGACCGCAGTTACGCTATGTTCTTCTCTACTTTGTCCTCCTCTGTCCGGCGGCGGCGTTGACCTGGGTACGCTGGGCGCAGCTTGGAAAAAGGCCATACGTCCTCCTCTGACTGCTCCTGTTGATGATTGGGATCCAGGCGAGCGGGTGGTACGTCGGTCGGAATGAAGGGAGGCCCTGGGGATGGTTGCCCTTGCGCATTCGAACGGAAGCGCAGATCAGCCTGGATCAATGGGTGAGGGACCGTCGAGAGCGGCTGATCGGCTGGCCCGGCTCTGAGCCGATCCAGATCGTGCATTTTGTGACGGGGGCGCTCGAGGAACCCTGGCGTCTCCCGCACAGCCTGTTGATCGGGGGGGTCTATCTGCCCGCGGCCCAGGTGCGGGAGTACAACCTCGCCTATCAACCAGAGCTTCTTGCGGGACCACTCCCGTCCGATCTCTGGAAAGCCGATATGGTCGTACTCGACACGCGGATGAGCACGGCCTCGTCGCTGATCGCCGAGATCGCGGGCAAGGTCGGGGACGTGAAAATCGAAAAGATCCACCCGCAGGTGACGATTCTCCTGCTCACGCCTCTTGCTCAGCGGCAACTGCGGTGACACCGTGCCGAGCCTGGCCCTCGCCGCTGATCGTCGATGTCACGCCACTCGACTGACGTGACAGAAAGGAATGTCCGTGATCCTTCTTCTTCTGCTGGTGACCTTGATTCTGTCGCTGGGCGTCTCCTGGCTGGTGGCGAAACTCTTTGGCTCCTCCATCGAATCGATCCTTCGAAGGATCATCGATGACGAGATCAGCCAGGTCTGGAGCAAGTACCTCCGGTTTGCCATCCTCGTCGTCGGCGTCTCGAATGGCGTCCGTGTCTGGGACTATGAGAAGTACCTGAACCCGAGCAAGGAAGGGCCGGTCATCGCCCTGACCACCGAGCGCTGGGTCTTTGAGCTCTACCACACGGTCATCAGCGCGCTACAGGGGATCGCCTGGCTGTTGCTGGTCTTCTTTGTCTTCGCCCTCCTCGCCTATGTGGTCATGCGGGCGATCGATCTGCGCCAGGGGGTGCGGCAGGGCAAGGCGGCGTCCCCCCCTCCATCCGAATGAGCCGCTGAGATCCGGCATGGGAGGTCTCAGTCTCTCCAGGGTGCTTGGGGCACGTGCGGCAGGCGCCAGTGCGTTGGCCAGTGCCAGTGAGCAATCGTCCGCTTCGCCAGCTCACTGCAGACCAGGTAGAGCAGGGTGATGGCGAGCAGCTGTCCCATCAGCGCGGCCGGCAACGGTACGAAGTTGAACCAGCTGGCGACATAGGGCAGCCAGGGGAGCAACACGCTGCCCATCGCGACCAGCAAGGTGCTGACCCAGAGGTAGCGCCCGGGGCGGCTGCGGAGGAGTGGACGACGCGTCCGCACCACAAACAGGATCAGCAGCTCGGTGAAGAGCGATTCGAGAAACCAGGCCGTTCGGAACTCTTCCGGGGAGACGCGCCAGACCAGCAGCAGCAGGCCGAAGGTCAGAAAATCGAAGAGCGAACTGATCAGCCCAAAGACCAGCATAAAGTTCCGAATCTGGCGCACATCCCAGCGCCGCGGCCGATCGATCAGCTCGCGGTCGACGTGGTCCGAGGCGATCGCCATCGCTGGAATATCGGATAAGAAATTGTTGAGCAGAATCTGGGTCGGGAGCAACGGCAGGAAGGGCAGGAAGACCGAGAGCCCCGCCATGCTCACCATGTTCCCGAAGTTGGCGCTGGTGGTGGTATAGACGTACTTGAGAGTGTTGGCGAAGAGGCGGCGCCCCTCCTCGATGCCCTGGCGCAGGACATCGAGGCTCTGTTCGAGGAGGACAAAGTCGGAGGCCTCACGGGCGACATCGACCGCGTTGTGGACCGAGACGCCGACATCGGCAAGTTGAAGCGCTGGAGCGTCGTTGATTCCATCCCCCAGGTACCCCACGACGTGCCCGGTGCGCTGGAGAGCGGAGATGATCCGTTCCTTCTGGTTGGGATCGACCTCGGCGAAGATGGTCGTCCGCTCGGCGAGCTGCCAGAGCGCCTCATCGTGCAGTTGATGAAGCTGTGGGCCCGTCAGCAGCCCCTTGACCTCGAGCCCGACCTGGCGGGCGACATGGAGGGCTACCAGGTGATTGTCGCCCGTGATGACTTTCAGTTCGATGCCAAGATCGCGCATCGCCGCAAGGGTCCGCTCCATCTCTGGTTTCGGAGGGTCAAAGAAGAGCAGGAACCCGAGGAAGACCATCTCCGTCTCGTCGGCCACCGAGTAGCCCCGTGAGTCGCCCAGCCAATCGCCCCCCGCGTCGCTGGGCCGCGCCGTCAGGGTGCGGGAGGCCACCCCCAGGACTCTGTACCCCTGATCACTCCATTCGTGGAAGAGCTGCTGCAGTGACTCGCGATGATGGTTCTCGATCGACTCGCGCTTCCCGTCCTGCCAGACAATCTCGCGACAGACTGCGAGAACCGGCTCGAAGGCTCCTTTGGTGAGCAGGATCCGTTCTCCGTTCTCTTCGATAAGGACGCTCAACCGCTTACGGACGAAGTCGTAGGGGATCTCTTTGACTTTCTCCAAATGGGAGAGATCGACCTGGACCGACGCGAGGATCGCTTCGTCGAGAGGGTTGAGCAGGCCAGTCTGCAGGGCGGCGTTGATGCCGGCGGCGCGCCGAACCTCCGCGGATGGTTGTCCAAGAGGATCGACTGCCCCATCCAATTGGACAACACCCACCGTCAAAGTCCCTGTCTTGTCGGTACAG
>JBEIJP010000198.1:0-5799 GCA_040380245.1 Acidobacteriota bacterium
CCTCGACCGCACGCTCGGGCCGCACGTGGCCGCCAGGTCTGACGGTCAGATCGATGCCGTCGAAGCCGGCCTCCCGGACCGCTTCGGCGAGCGCCTCCCAGCCGAGCATCGGAAGATGCTTCGAGAAGAGGCAGATTGGGCCGGGTTGCCAATCATCCTTTCCGTCTGGATCCTGTTTCCCCTCGCCCACCAGCAGGAGGGAGGCTGGCAGGGAAGACTGTTGAAGAAATCGGCGGCGGGAAGGATCGATCAGATGCGACACGACGACTCCTTGAAGGGGTGTGGCCTTCTGGTCAGTGGGCTGAGACCCGTTGGCGAAGTGGACAACTGACACGTCGATCCGGCACTATGCCGACGGCCATCCGGGATAAGGAAGGCCAATTCCCGAACAGTGGAGGTCCAAAGGTGAAACGTACGCTCGCTCAGATCCTCTTGATTCCCAGCCTCATGGTCCCCAGCCTGCTTGGCAACCTGGCCTGCCGCTCCTCTTCCCAGCCTGCCTCGACCGATCGGGAGAAGACACTGCGGGTGGTGCTCGGCAGTGTCGCGGAGAATGTCCAGCTCGGCGAGTGGCAGATGAACCACCGCGCGGCGCCCTTTCCAAGTGCCTCTCCCTGGACAGTTCGGAAGTACACCCTTCACGGGGGACGACAGGAGGGGGTCGAGGTCGTTGCCCTCGAGCACGAGGGACTGCGGATACTGGTCTCTCCCACTCGGGGAATGAGTATCCTGCGGGTCGACCGCGGCCAGACCCGACTGGGCTGGGACTCGCCCGTGCACGAAGTCGTCCATCCCCGCAGCATCGATCTGGGGTCGCGGGGTGGGCTCGGCTGGCTCGAGGGCTTCAACGAATGGATGGTGCGCTGCGGACTGGAGTGGGCCGGACACCCTGGCCGCGACCGGTTCGTGGACAATACCGGCGCTATCGCTGAAATGGATCTGACGCTGCACGGTCGGGTCGGAAATCTCCCTGCCTCGGAGGTGGAACTGCTGATCGACCCACAACCCCCACATCGCTTGCGTCTCCGCGGTCGGGTCGACGAGCGCTCCTTTCACGGTCCGAAACTGGAATTGTGGACGGAAGTCTCTACGGAACCAGGGAGTTCCTCGTTTCGGATCACCGATCAACTCCATAACCGCGGCGCCTCTCCGCAAGAGTTTGAACTGATCTATCACGCCAACTACGGCCCCCCCCTTCTCGAAGAGGGATCCCGCTTCGTTGCCGCGGTCCGCGAGGTGACGCCCTTTAACGCCCACGCGGCCAAATCCGTCTCCTCTTTTCGCGAGTACCAGGGCCCGCGGCGCGGATTTGTCGAGGAGGTCTACCTGCTGGCGCCTGCGATCGATGAGCGGGGACTGACGACCGCAATGCTCCGCAACCGCGCGGGGGACCAGGCCGTAACCATGACCTACGCTCCCGCCGAACTGCCCTGGTTGACGCTCTGGAAGAATACGGCCGCCCCCGAGGATGGCTATGTCACCGGCATCGAGCCCGGGACCTCCTCGCCGGCCAACCGCAGCGTCGAGCGACTGGCCGGTCGTCTGCCAGTTCTGCCGCCCGGGGAGAGCCGACGTTTCCAGATCGAAGTGTCGATCCTGACCGATGCCCCCACCGTCGCCGCGGCGGAGGCCACGATTCAACAGCTTCAGGCCCGCCAGCCCGCCGTCATCTCTCCGCGCACAGTACGCTGAGTCTGCTGCAAGTCGCCGAGGAGAAGCCTCCTCTCCTCGGCTCACCTTGCCTCCTTTGCGCTCTGCTCGGCCTCGTCGTGTCGCCAGAGCAGGTTCCGCCCGACCAGATAGAGGACGACGCTGAGGAGTGCGAAGGGAAGCAGCGCGAGCAGGTCTGACCAGTCGCCGCTGTAGAAGGGGTTGTGCTGCGTCGCCCACTCCTCGATTTGGCGATTGGTCTCCCGTGTGACCCCCGCCAGAAAGGCGATGACGATCCCGGCAATGGCGCCCCCGGCGATGTAGCCCGAGGCGAGCAGCACCCCAGGGCTCTTGTCTGTCTCGGCGGTGAACTCCTCCTCGCTCAGTCGCTGATCGGCCAACCGTCGTCGCATCCACCGGTCGACCCCCCAGCGGATCACTCCGCCCAGAAAGATTGGCGTGGAGGTCGAGAGGGGCAGGTAGACGCCGACGGCGAAGGCGAGCGAGGGAATCCCGGATGCCTCCAGCATCAACGTGATCATGACCCCGATCAGAACCAGGGCCCAGGGAAGCTGCCGGCCCAGGATTCCCTTGATGATGTATGACATCAGCGTCGCTTTGGGCGCGTCGAACTTCTGTGCCCGTGTCCCGTCCGGCCGTGTCTCGATCGTCCCATTGATCCCCGGATCGACCCGATAAACGGGAACGCCTCGATCATCGACCAGATACTTCTGCATGGTTCCGTCGCTTGCCGGCTGACGCCAGACAAAGAACTGGCGCGAGTCCTGGCTGGCCTGGGGCCCCCGCAGCCCTTCCTGTTGTCGCAGCTGGGAGGGATCGACCTGCCAGGACTGTTCCGCCGCTTTACTCACGGGCAGATAGACTGTTCCCGTGTCGTTGAGTCGCGTCAGGATCGGCCCGATCAGCAGGGCCGACGCCAGAGAGCCGAAGAGGATCGCCACCTGCTGGGCTCGAGGAGTCGCCCCCAGGAGGTGCCCCGTCTTGAGACTCTGCGCGATCGTTCCGCCATTCGACGACGCAATGCAGACGATCGCTCCAATGGAGAGCGCCGTCACATAGTAGGGCGGGGTTGTCCACCCTACCAGCACGAAGATCAGACACGTCAGCAACAACGTCGCGACCGTCATCCCCGAGATCGGATTCGAGGAGGAGCCCACCTCCCCAGTCAGTCGTGCCGAGACCGTCACGAAGAGGAAGCCAAAGACCACGATTGCCAAGGCTCCCAGCAGGTTCACCTGCAGGCTGCGAACTACAAGAATCAGAGCCAGCAGGACCAGGATCCCGCCGATTACCCACGGAAGCGGAAGGTCCTGGTCGGTCCGATCAACACTCCGCTCCGCTCCCTTCGCCCCCCCCCTCAGTCCCCGCAATCCCTCCCGGACCCCGGACCAGATCATCGGAATCGAGCGCAGCATGCTCAAAATTCCCGCCGCCGCCACCGAACCGGCGCCAATATATAAAAGATAGGCCCCGCGGATCTCGTGCGGGCCCATCTCCCGAATCGGGATGCTCCCCGGCGCGAGTGGCTCGCTCAACCCATCCCCAAAGAACTGGATTAACGGGATCAACACCAGATAGGCCAGGATCCCTCCTCCTACCATCCACCCGGCAATCCTGGGTCCGATAATGTATCCGACGCCGAGCAGCTCTGGGGAGATCTCGGCGGAGAGGGAGCCACCGCGAAAGGGAGCGCCAAAGATACGCTCGGGGACTTCCTTCCACAGACGCAGGGCGGACATGAGGGATTTGTAGAGGAGACCGATGCCGAAGCCGGTGAGGATGGTCCGCGCTCCAATTCTTGTCTCACTGATATTGGCCGTGCCGGCCTTGACCGCGATGGCGAGTGAGGCCTCGTCGGCTCCGGCTTTGAGCACCTCGGCGCAGGCGGTCCCTTCGGGAAATTTGAGTACGCCGTGCTGCTGCACGATCAAGGCCCGTCGCATCGGGATCATCATCAAGATGCCAAGCAGACCCCCGAGGACTCCGACCATCAGGACTTGCAGGATCTCAAGGTCGAAACCGAGGATCAGAATCGCCGGCATCGTCGCTCCAAAACCAAAGGCGATCGACTCACCGGCAGACCCTGCCGTCTGGACGATGTTGTTCTCGAGAATCGTCGCCGGCCTGACCCCGAGCCGCGCCAGCAACCGAAAGAGCGTCATCGAGATGACCGCGATCGGAATCGAGGCACTCACCGTCAACCCTGTCTTCAGCACCAGATAGAGGGATGAAGCCCCGAAGACAACTCCCAGCGCCGTGCCCATCAACAACGGCAGCCACGTCAGTTCTGGCAATCGCTCCCCAGCTGGAATGAAGGGGCGCATCCCTATCTCCCTGGTTCCCTCGCTCTCATTGGCCATCTCCCCTCCCTTCAGCGCTACTCATTCGGACTCTGCCGGGTCAGTCTTGACCGCCATCCCTTCAGCTCCCGCTGCTCCTCCACCGGCCGCACCACCCGAAACCCCACCATGATCGCCTCCGTGTGCCACCAGATGCTCTGCGGGTTCTGCGGGTCCCGCAAACTCCAATCCTTCTCCGAATGCCCCCGCGCGCTACTCCGCAACCTTCCCGCCTCGTCGTCCCACGATCCTCCCCGCACCACGTGCGGATACCGGCTCCCTCCTGGTATCAGGACTGGTCGCCGGAGTACTTCCATGGGATTACGCGTCTGATAATGTGAGGGATCATATCGATCGAGACACCACTCGGCGACATTGCCATGGAGGTCGTGAAAGCCCCAGGGGTTGGGTTTCTTGCGACCGACGGGGTGAGGTTTATAATCGGCGTTGGAGGTGAGCCAGGCGTGATCACGGAGGAGAGCCGGATCGTCTCCAAAAGAGTAGGCGGTGGTGGTGCCGGCGCGACAGGCGTACTCCCACTCGGCTTCGGTTGGGAGTCGGTAGGTCTTGCCGGTCTTTTCGGAGAGCCAGTGGCAGTATTCAGCCGCGGCGTGGTAGGTCATACTGATGGCCGGCTGGCGCCCTTTACCGTAGCCGTGGGCCTCATCGGCATAGGGGGGAGTCGGGCGAGTCACGACTCCCGGGTCAGCTTTGCCTGAGGGAGGAGCTTCGAGTTGAGCGCCGAACGCGAACTGATCGTACTCGTCCCAGGTAACCTCGTACTTTCCCATCCAGAAGGAGCCGACTTGCACGGGATGGCGGGGTGACTCGTCGGGGCGGTGGCCCTTCTCCTTCTCGTCACTGCCCATCATGAACTGCCCCCCCTGGACAGGGAGCATCTCGAACCGGACATTGGTTCCCGGAATCGTCTCCTGATATGGTTCCAGGGGAGGTGGGGATTGACGAGAGGTTCCCCCCACAGGGAAGATCATGGTCGTGCCTGCGACGAGGGTCGCGACCAGAATAAGGATGAGACTGATCGAGATGAAACTTCTGTTGAGCGGCATGCTGGTTCACACTCTCCGGGAATGGTGGCGGCGGGTTCCGATCCGCGTCGCACAACCCTGCGTCAGAAAGACCCACGAGGGGATGGCCGGACCTGCCTCTGCAGGACGACGGGCCTGGGCACAGATGATGGGGATGACAATTCTCCCCGCGCTCCTCGCTCATCGAGCAGGCGGAACTCCGGCTCCACGACGTGCGGGGGATGACTTGAGCCTCCACGAGGCGGACCGTGTTTTGATGGGGACCAGGGTCCGCCTGCAGGTCTACAGCCATTCACCATCTATCGCCGGGAAGGCTCTCGAAGCGGCCTTTGCCCGCCTCAGCCGGCTCGACGCGGTTCTCAGTGACTACCTGGAGAGCAGCGATCTGACCGCCTTCTGCAACCACGCCGGGCAGGGGATGGTTCCGGTCGACCCAGACCTCTATCGTCTGCTTGCCCTCTCCCGAGTCTGGGCCGAGCGAACCGGGAGGCTCTTCGATGTGACCGCCGCGCCGATCGTCCAACTCTGGCGACGGGCCCGGCGGACCCGGCAGCTGCCCGACGCCGATCGCCTGGCGGAGGCCCGGGCGCTGGTGGGCATCGAGCACCTCCGCCTCGATCCTGCCTCGCGGCAGGCGGGACTGGCCAGGCCGGGGATGCGGATCGATTTCGGAGGGATCGCCAAGGGAGACGCCGCCGACCAGGCTCTTATGGTTCTCGCCACGCATGGGATCGATCGAGCCC
>JBEIJP010000199.1:0-5793 GCA_040380245.1 Acidobacteriota bacterium
CCCCGGCAACCGGCTTCGCGGCTCGGATCTCCAGTTCGATCGGTCTGCCTTGATGCAGACGGCGCGGCACCAACACCCGGTAGATCAGAACTCGGTCGACCGGCTGAGGCAGAGATCGGAGCGCCTCCCCTCCGACATAAAATTGGAGCTGGTTGTCCAGGCGCCCTTCGCCGCCGGGATGATCGGCGACCGCGCGGAGTTCCCCGTCGGTCTCGGCAGGGAGCGCGGGTAGTTGGACACGGGCGAGCGGGCCCCCGCGCCGCCAGGAACGAGGCTTGCCCTTGTTCAATTTCTGCCAACCCTCTCCGAGAAAGTGATTCTCGCCAAAGACCCTCGCCACAGCATCTCCCGTCCGCTGCCAGGTCAGTTCCGTGCAGCGGAATCCCAGCTCCCGGTCGTCCGTTCCATCGAGGATCTGCCGAGGAACGAAGCTTTCACTGGCCTCGAGGTAGAGCACCGACCAGAGGTGTCCGGAAGTCGGCTCGGGAATCACCAGTTCCTCGTTGATGGTTGGGCCCGTCCAGCGGGCAATCTCCCGCCCCTCCAGCCGAACCGTCAAGGTTGTCCGCTTCGCTTGTTCGGCAGTGCCGCCAAACTGACCGCGGAGGCGGAGCCGCATCCGCGGCGCTTCGTGGAAGAGGGCGACCGACCCGCTCTTCCCCATCCATTGCCAACTCCCGCGTGGCGTCGATTCGCGCGGGTACCACCCATCGAGCAGGGTATGGTTCCGCATCCGCGTCCACTCGGTCAGGTAGACCTCCAAATAACGGCCGAGGCTGAGCGGCCGCAATCGGTCTCTTCCTGTTCCCGATGACCAGCGAAAGAGCCGGTGGGAGAGACTCTCGACCGGTTGGGTCGAGAGCAGGTAGTGGCGGCCGACAGGTCGGTTGTCGGGGTCGATCAGGTTCAACCCGGGAGCCTCCTCCGGAATCCACTCTTCCGTCTGAGCCGTTTCGAGCCAGTACCGAACGTGAGGGAGGAGGAGGTTCTGGTGCGAGACCTTGTCACGGGTCGGGTCGAGTCTGCGGGTCAGCTCCTGCATGGCTTGCGCCGGCGGGCTCGCTTGCCGTCGGAGCATCGTTACCACCGGCTCCATCCAGTATCCGATCAGCAAGACCAACCCGACGATCACGGCGCCTCCAAGCCAGCGAAGCCCACGCTGGAGAACTCCACCCGCTTCCGATCTTCCGTCTTTCTTCCATGTGGTCGCTCCGGTCAAACCGACGGCCGCCAGTCCTGTGAAGAGCGGGAGCCCCGGCAGGATGTAGAAGACCATGCCCATCGGCGAGTTCAGGGTGAAGGTGAAGAGCAGGTACGGTGCAAAGATCAGGGCCAGCCAGCCCAGACTGGCCGCTTCGCGTCGCCGCAACAGCACCAGGATGCCCAGCCCGCTCGCCCCATAGACCACCCACATGATCAACGGGGTGCCCCAGACCGTCACCAGGGACGCCGTCAGCCGTTCTCCGAGTGTCCAGTAGCTCGACCAGAGCGAGTCGTGTTCGATGAGGTGGCGCGAATGGGTGCGGGTCAACGCTCGGTGCGCCTCCCAACCTGTCTGGAGGAGGATGGGGAGGTACCAGCTGAGATAACCGGTCAGCGCGAGCCCGATCGCCCCACCCGTCAGCCGCCACTGGCGCCTCCGCGCCCAGGTCAGGAAGACCCACGTCAAGACCCCGGCGGCGAGCGGCGCGATCGTGACCCGGATCCCCATCCCGAGTCCCAGCAGCCCTGCCCCACACAGGTAAGCTCGGGGCGAATGCCTTCCCCGCAGCAGCAGCCCGACCACGAAGAGCCCAGTCACCATGGCCGGGAGGTCGGATCTGGCCATCAGGCTTGGCAGCCACAAGGCGGGGATTCCGCAACTGAGCAGGGCCGCGCCAAACGCCGAGGCCCTGCCTCGCAGCACTTCCCGGAAGACGAGGTAGAGTGCCACACCCAGGAGGCTCCCCAAGAGGAGGTTGACGACCAGCAGCGCTGTGTGATCCCTCCCGACCACGCTGTGGGCCGCGCGTGCCAGCAGGACGAAGATGGGGAACCCAGGTGGGTGAGGGCGGTGTGCCGGAAGGTCGAACCGCTCGATCGCCCGGGCAAAGTTGATCTCGTCCCATTCCCAGAAGCTGGCCGGCCAGGTCCAGACGCGCAGACCCAGACAGAGCACCCAGAGCACTCCTGCCGACAGCCCATCCCGTCGCCAGTTCCACGCCTCCTCTCCCGCCCGCTTCTCTCCGTCCACGTCTCCTCCTCTGGTACGTCAACGCCACTGGCGCCGGAAGAAATTGAGGATGTGCCAGCCATCCATGTATTTGAAGGGCGATCGCCCGATCGTGTAGTGGCCGCAGCGCAGCCACTTCTTCTCGGCCGGTACCCCGTGCCGTTCGACATCGGAGAGGAAGATCTGGGACAGATCCGGCAGGAAGGTCAAATCATACCGGGCAGAGATCAGCAGGACCGGACGGCGAACCCGCGACAATCGCCCCGCATGCGCGCTTGGACTGATGCTCCACCAGACCTCCCGGACCTCCTCTGCCGTCAGCTCGGTCTCGAGCGCCTCGCGTAAGTGCGAGGTGGTCAGCGCTCGCCAGACCACATCCCCAAACCAGCTCGAGACCATGTTGAAGACGCCCGCTTCGAGCCGTTCGTCGTGAATGAAGGCCAGCCACGAAACGCACGAGCCGATGCTCGATCCCATGACGCCGATCTGCCCAACTCCCTGGGCCTGCAGCCAGTCGACCGCTCGCCGAATGTCCATCACCGCCTGCCGCACCGCCTGGATCGTCCGCCCAAGGTTGGCGCTGACCATGTAATCGGCCCGCGTCAACCCGGGCGGACGTCGCCAATCGTGGTAGGGAAGACTCAGCCGCAACGCCGAGATCCCGAGGCGGTTCAATCCCCGACAGAGCGCGACATGCGACTGCTCGTCCGCGTTCCATTGCGGGGAGATGATCACTGCTCGATCGTTCTTTCCCGCGGGGAAATAACGTGCATGTACCTGGTTGTTCGCTGGCGAGGGCGTCACCAGGCCGCTTGGGTAGCGAAGCCAGTAGAAGGGGGACGCTCCCCCTGCCTCCGCCTGGGTCGACTCGGCCGGCGCGAAGTCGAACCTCTCCAGCTCGACCGCCGGTGGGAGGAAGAATCGGTTGCTCTCGGCGGCTGCCTGTTGATTGATGGCGCGAAAAACCTCCAGCGGCCTCCGCCCCTCCGCCCCTTTTGTCGCCTCGTCCTCCCCTGCCAGGTCTCCGAGGTGGTCCAAGCCCCACTCGAACGGATGGCGCGTTCGATGCGCCATATCCCGCGCGTGCAGCTGGCGCTCCAACCTGTGCATGACCTCCCTCAGCATCTTCTCTTTCTTTCCCCCACCTTAGCGAAATCGTAAATCACGGAGACTGATTCCCACTCCCGTCGTCAACAAGAGGTCATTCCTGCGGGCGCCAGAGACAGGATTGCTCAAGTACCGATTACTGGTCGTGATCGACCAGTTCATCCAGTTTGTAATCCGGGTGGAGACCGTCGCGTCGAGGGTGTGCCGAACCTGTCCCGTGCGGGTCAGGTTCGGAAAGAGCTGAAACCTCTTGCGAAAATGGATGCGATCGTTCAGTTGGAGGGTCAGATCCTGCCCGGCCAGGACCTCCCCCGAGTTTCGTTGGGCTCCGGTCGCGAATGACTCCCGATTATAGGAGCCCCCGGCGAAGAACTGCCACTGCCCCCGCTCCCGCTTCACCGCCGACCAGGCGAGACCTCCTCCGAGGACAGTCCGCAGGTCGAGCAGTTGAATCTGGTTGTATTCGAGATCGGCAAAGCCGAACCCGGAGACTCGCGGGGAGACGCTGCTCTCGAATCGACCTCCGCCTCGAATCGCGTTCGCCGTCGTCTCGGCGATCCCCTGCGATTTGTTCTGGGCATTGATGTAGGTGGCGTAGAGCGACGTCTTGTCCCGACTGGTCTGCCGCGCCAGGGTTCCACCCAGTGTCAGGTTGTTGGTTCGCGTGTTGCCCGTCGTCAAGCTGTAACCAAAGTCGATGGTCCCATTCCAAAGATCGAGCCAACCCGGATTGCGCTGCCGTTCGAAGGTTGCCTGCTCGGTGGCGGAGCGGATCGCCTCGATTGCTCGGGACTCGACCGGGACAGCTTCGGCCTCCTTCCTGACCACCTCGTACCCTCCCGCGCGCGGTACCAACTGTCCAAAGATCGTGGTTCCCTCCGCCAGCGCGACATAGAGCGGTTGCTCCGAAACGATCCGCTCGATCGCTTCCATCGAGATCGTCACCACTCCCGCGTACTCTGTCTTCAACTGCAGCGTCTTGCGGTCCCCCCGCACGATCCCTCCCGTCAACCGATCTCCATTCTTGAGGCGGATCTCGTCGGCCCACCCACTCCCCGTCCAACAGAGCAGAAGAATCCCACACCCGACCAGAGTCAGACTCCTTCTTTTCAACCTCGACCGCTCGTTCATGCTCTCTCCTCGTTCTCTCTCCAAGTCCTTTCTTCCCTCTGGAATCTCCATCTCGGACCCATTCCGGCGTCCCGGCTGCTCCCCAGAGTACGCTCTTCCCCCTCCCTTGCCAACAATCCCTCCGACCCGCCCCTTTCTTTACCGGGGGCCTTATGCTATTTTCGCGGCTCTTTGAATACAAAATTGTCGAGTATTCGCCAATGAGTCACTAAAATGTTGTTTTTGCCGACAGAAAGCCGGGGAAGAATTACGGGGGAAGGGGAAAAAGGTAAAAAGATGGCCAAGTCAGAGGCGCAGAGTGAGGAACTGGTCCCAATCCGGAAGTTGTCGGCCCTTTTGGAGGTCAGCCAGGCGCTTGGCTCGACGCTCGACATCCGCGCCGCGATCGAGAAGGTTCTCGAGATTCTCGACCGGGGGCTCGGGATGAAGCGGGGTGCGATCGCGCTCCTCGAGGGCGGGGAGAAAGGGGAACTCTCCATCCAGTTTGCCTACGGGTTGAGCGAGGGCGAGAAACGTCGTGGCCGCTACCGGCTGGACGAGGGGATTACCGGCAAGGTCGTCTCGACGGGTCGTCAGGTGATCGTCCCCCGGGTCAGCCAGGAGCCCCTCTTTCTTAATCGGACCCGACTGCGCAGCCCCGGCAAGGAGGAGTCGTTCCTCTGTGTCCCGATCAAGGATCGTCGCAAGACGATCGGTGCCCTTTCGATCATCTATCCCTTCCAGGCCAATCGCAATTTCGAGGACTCGATCAAGGTTCTGACCATCGTCGCCTCGATGATCTCCCAGAGCCTCCGTCTCTCCCAGATGGTGCAGCAGGAGCGGGCGCAACTGGTCGACGAGAACGCCTCCCTCAAGCGGGAACTCCAGAAGAAGTACGAGTTCCGCAACATCATCGGCACGGGCAAGGAGATCCGCAATGTCTACGAGCAGATCGCCCAGGTCGCCCACACCAACACCACGGTCCTCATTCGGGGGGAGTCGGGGACGGGAAAGGAGCTGGTCGCGCACGCCATCCATTACAATAGCCCCCGGTCCGCGCGTCCTTTCGTCAAGGTCAACTGCGCCGCGCTCCCCGAGTCGCTCATCGAGGCCGAACTCTTCGGTCACGAAAAGGGCGCCTTCACTGGGGCGGTCGCCAGCAAGAAGGGGCGCTTCGAACTCGCCGAAGGGGGCACGCTCTTCCTCGATGAGATCGGCGATCTCTCCCCGGCCATGCAGGTCAAACTGCTGCGCGTCCTCCAGGAACGCGAATTCGAGCGGGTCGGCGGGACCGAGACTCTCAAGGTCAATGTACGGCTGATCGCCGCCACCAACGTCGACCTCGAACAGGCCGTCCAACAGAG
>JBEIJP010000200.1:0-5792 GCA_040380245.1 Acidobacteriota bacterium
AGGCCTTCCAGCGCTGAAGGGGAACCGGCGCCGGGTGCGCGGAAATGGCCTCCGGTCTCCTCGCATCCGGGTGGACGCGAATCTCCTTCCCCCTCAGCTCGTCGATTGCTGTCGTCGCTTCCGCAGAAACCGCCAGAGATAGACCGCAATCGCCCCTCCGACGATCGCCGAGACACCCACGCTGTAGATCTGCAGATAGTCTGCGACGTGCCGCCAATTGCCCGCGAAGAGCTTGCCGAGCGTGAGGAGGATCCCATTCCAGACTCCGGCGCTGATCGCGCTGAGGAGGGTCGTCCGCCAGAGATCCATTCGCGACATCCCGGCGAAGAAGGAGACAATCGCGCGAGTCCCGGCGAGGAAGCGGTTGGCAACGATCACGCCATACCCGTAGCGCTGAAAGAGCCCCTCGACCTGGTGGATCGCCTGCGCCGGAAGAAAGCGGCTCCATCGGCCCGAGACGACGTGGCCCTCGAAGTATCGCCCCAGAAAATAGGCGCTGACGAAGCCCAGCGTACTCCCCGCGGTCGCGGAGAGGAGCGCTACCTCGAAATCGACCAGACCAAACCCAATCATCGTGCCGGCAAAGACGAGCAGCATATCGCTCGGCGCGGGCGGAAAGATGTTCTCGATGTAGGCGATCAGAAACATCAGCAGCAACACCCCCCAGGGCGGCGCCGACTGTAACCAACGAATTCCTTCTTCCAACATTCCCATAGTGTGTCCTTCTTGTCGTGTGTCCTTCTGTTTTGGGGGCTAGGGGACCGTTGGCGGTACGACTGGGCGCCGTCGCCGGAGCGCGACAAGCCAGGCCCGCAAGATCTGCGCGAGAAGCGGCACTCCCTGCGCGAGATCGGCCAACTCCTGATCGGCACGCTCCCAGAACTCAGCGAGCTGGCGGGCCCCCCCCCTGCTCATACTCGATCGCCTGCAGCAGGAGGTCGAGCTTATCGGCCGCCTTGACGATCTTCGCCTCCAGGCTTTGCCGCTGCTCATAGGCCAGCCACAGCTCCTGGTACGCGGCAGCGAGCCGATCAAGGGGCTCGAGGATGGCCCCGGCTGCCCGCTCCTCGGCTTGGCGCAGCGTCCCCGGATCGAAGAACGGTTTGATCGTGCTGGGCAGGTCTCCCATCCGGGCTTCCGTCAGATCGTGCAGCAGCGCCATCCGCAGAACGGCCTCCCCATCGATCCCTTGCCCATCCGCACGCAGCAAATCGGCGAGAACCATCGCCGTGACCGCCACTCCATAGGTATGAGCGGCGACCGACTCAACATCCCGAATGCCCCGCAGCAGCCAGCCCGTTCGCGGAACCGCCTTCAATCGCTGGAGTTCGGCAAGGAACTGGACAGCGCCCTCGACACCGACCGCGAGTGGGCCGTCCCCGTGCTGTTCGATCTTTTCCGATTGGTCGTTCATTCCCTTCCCTTCCCGTTTCGATTGTCGTGGATCGGGCCAATCAAGGGCAAGTGGCGACGATTGTGCTATAGTGTGGAATTGATAGGAAGAATAGGAAAAAAATAGGACGAATAGGACCAATAGGACGGATAGGAGAAATAGGACGAATAAGACCTATAGGACCAATAGGACGTATAGGATTTCTAGGAGGAATAGGACCAATAGGACGTATAGGACGATTAAATCCTATAGGACCTATAGGTCCTATAGGTCCTATAGGTCCTATTCCTCTTATTCTTCCTATTCTTCCTAGAAATCCTACAAAACCAGAATGAATACCCCTTCATACCCAGACGCGTTCAGCATTGCGGGCCAGTCGATTTCGCCGCCGCTCGTCCTCTCTCCGATGGCGGGGGTGACCGACTCTCCCTTTCGTCGTATCGCCAAACGGTGTGGCCATGTCGGGCTGATCGTCACCGAGTTCATCAGCGTCGAGGGGCTCACGCGGGGCAACATGCGCTCTCACCAAATGATGAAGTTCACGCCTGAAGAGCGTCCGATCGCCATTCAGATCTTTGGCTACGACGAGGTGCGAATGCGCTGGGCGGCGGAGATCGCCGAGGAGGCGGGGGCAGATTTCGTCGACATCAATTGTGGCTGCCCAGCCCGAAAAGTGATCAATGGGGGAGGCGGATCGAACCTGCTGCGCGACCTGCCCCAACTGAAGAAGATCCTCACTGAGGTCAAACGCGCCATCTCCATTCCCATGACCGTCAAGATCCGGGCCGGCTGGGACGACAAATCGATCAACTGTCTCGATGTCGCCAAACTGATCGAGGATTGCGGGGGATCCATGGTCACCCTCCACGGGCGCACCCGGGTCCAGGGGTACCGCGGACTCGCCAACTGGGACCTGGTTCGGCAGATTCGCGAGACCGTCTCCATTCCCGTCTCGGGCAGCGGCGATATCCTGACCCCGGAAGACGCGATGCATCGCTTTGTCGAAACGCAATGCCACGCTGTCCACATCGGCCGGGGCGCGATCGCCAACCCGTGGATCTTTCGCCAGACCTGGGAGGCCATGAACGGCCTGCCCATCTATCGCCCAACCCCGAGCGAGATGCACGACCTCCTTCTCCTCTTCCGGGACTACCTGCGCGACTTCATGCCCGAGAAGGGGGTCATTGGCCGTCTGAAGATGCTCTCCGCACAGTTTCTTCGCGGAGTCGCCCACGGGGCGCAGCTGCGGACCTCTGTCCTCCGCGCCCAGACCGTGGAAGAGATGGAGCCGCTCTTTGAGGCCTACTTTGCCCTCGCCGAAGAGCATGGCATCGACCTTGCCCTCCAGAGCGCCCCGGATGAGGCCGCCGATTATGCCCAGTGCGGCGTTTAACCTCTCCCTTCTCTGTTGCCTTCCCTGCCCCCGACGCGTCTTATGAAGATCGTCTCTCGGCGCGCATCTGAGTGAGCATCTCCGCAATTCGGCGGCGTACCTCGGCCGTCATCTCCGCATAATCTCCGGTGGGATAGACCGGCTGCCCAAAGCGAATCTGGACCGGGGTGAGGTGCAGCCGGGAAGAGTCCCGGGGGAGCGCCTTCCACGCGCCATCGATCGCCACCGGGACGATCGGCAAGTGGAGCACGGTCGCCAGGATGGCGGCTCCCTGCTTGAACTCGTGGAGATCTCCATCGAAGGTCCGATGCCCTTCCGGGTAGATCGAGAGGATTCGACCGGCCTGCAACCCTTGCGCGCCAGCCCGCATGGCCCGAATCAGGTGCTGCCCGGCGTCGACGGGAACTACGTGAATGGCCCTGGCCAGTCCCGCCATCCAGCGACTGGAGAAGTACATCCTGGCCCCGACGTGAAAGGTCCGGTCAAGCACTTCCCGCGGATAGGTCGAACAGATCAGGAACGCGTCGAGGTAGCTCTGATGATTCGGACAGATCAGAAAGGGTGCGGGGATCGAGGTCAGCACCGACTGTCCCCGCACCTCGAGAGAGAGAAAGGTTCTCGCCAGCCAGTAGATGGGTCGCAGCACCAGATAGCCCAGCAGAAGCGACAAGGGTCGAGGGTCCTGGATAGCCGCCAGATCGTCGGAATCGCCTGGCGTCTCGAGTAGCACCGACCGCCAATCGAAGACGGCCCCCTCCATGCCATCAGCCGTCCCTCCTTCCAGCTTCGCCGGCGCGAGGGGAGCCTGGCCTCCCATCAACCCTTCGGCCATCGTGACCAGATCCCCGACCAGGAGGGCGGCCGCCCCTTGCTCGGGGTCGATCGGCCTCCCCAACCGTCGTTCGAGCGCGACGATCGACTCGGCCCGGGCCAGGGAATCGAGCCCCAGATCGAGTTCGAGGCTCATCTCCGGATGGATCGTCACCTCGCCTTTGACGAGCGGACGCAGCAGGTCCCGAATCACCTCTCCCGCCGGAGAGGCCATCCGCGCCCGATCGGCCTCCCCCCAGACAAAGCGGTTCAAATCGCGATGCGAACCAGCTAGTCCCCCCTCCGCCTCGATCTGTCGCTGCAATTCAAACCGGCGGATCTTACGCGTTGGGGTTCGGGGAAGCGGCTCGACCCGAATGAGGTAGTCCCGCACTCGCTGATACTCAGGCAGCTCGCGGCCCAGACTGTCCAGCGCAAAACGGATCTCGTGCCGCGCGTTGAGGATCTGGTGCGCCTTGAGGTACTCCGCGTCCGGCACCACCACGGCGACCAGCTTCTCTGCCCCGGCAAATTCACTCTCCGGGTCACGGACGCCCATGACACAGACCTCGCTGACCAGGGGACTCCGCAAGTACTGGGCTTCGACCTCCTCCGGGTAGACGTTCTTCCCCGATGGAAGGACGATGACCTCTTTCCTCCGACCAGTGATATAGAGGTGGCCATCCGCGTCAAACCGGCCCAGATCGCCGGAGCGAAACCAGCCGTCGTCGGTAAAGGCTGCCGCGTTGGCCTCTGGATTGCGATAATAGCCCGCCATGACGATCGGCCCCCGAATGAGAACCTCGCCAATCCCCTCGGCGTTCGCCTCGTCAATCCGGATCTCGACCGTGCCAAGGGGTTTGCCGACCGACCCGACGCGATTGTCCTCGAATCGCGTCGCCGTCGCCGCGCCCGAGGTCTCACTCAATCCGTACGCCTGCAGAACTGTAAACCCCAGCTTGTGGTAGTCCCGCGCTACCGATGCGTCAAAGCTCGACCCGCCAGAGCAGGCCAGCCGCAAATGGCCACCGAACGCCTCGTGGACCCGCCGAAAGAGAACCCGTCCCAGGTTGACTCCGAGGTGGTCGCGTAACCAGCCGTTGGCCTCCAGCATCGCGCGAAAGAGCCCGCGGACCAGGCGCGGCTGCGCCCGGACTCCATCGAAGATCTTCTTGTGGAAGAGGTACCACAGGCGCGGCACACCCGTCAGGGCCGTCACCTGCCCCTCCTTCAATCCGCGCAGGATCTCCTCGCTGGTCAACTCGGTGATATAGACAACCGTCGCCCCAATCAGCGTCGCAATCCACAAGTTGACGATCTGCGAGTAGGCGTGGAAGAGGGGCAGCAGACTGAGAATCACCTCCCGATCCGAGAAGCGCATCGCCTCCTCGACGGCTCCCGTCTCGGCGACGATGTTTCCGTGAGTCAGCGGGACTGCCTTCGGGACACCGGTCGTTCCCGAGGTGTAGATCAGAATCGCCATGTCCTCATGACGCGCCCGCGGGGGGACAGCGTCAAAACCGACTGGTCGCGCAGTCCCTGCCCATTCCTCATACCCCGCCAGCGGTCCTCCCGTCCCGACTCCACGCCCCTCGGCGGGGGCTGGCCCAAAGGTCACATACGGAAGGGATCGCCCGAGCCGCTGGCTGACGACCTCCCATTTCTCCCGTGCCGCCTGTGCGACAAACGCCATCTTCGCCTCGGAGTTGTCGACAAAGACGGTCAGCGACTCGACGCTCCCTGCCGGGTCGAGCGGCACGACGACGGCGCCTCGATAGAGAATGCCAAGGTAGAGCATCGCCCAGTGCGGGTGGTTCTCCCCCAGCAAGACGACGCGCTCTCCCGCCCCTATCCCCTCCCGTTCCAGTCGGCAGGCCAGGCTTCGCACCTGATCGAGCATCTCTCCAAAGGTCGTCTCTTCCCGTCCCCCAGCCCCCAACCGCACCATCGCCACCTTCTCCGGACGCGCCGCCGCTGCCTCTACCAGTTGCTGACAGAAGGTCTTTGTCATCGATTGATCGCTCCCTCCCCACAAGCGCTGATCATCTCGACCTTGTGAATGCTTACCTCCGCGGAATTTGGTGCATCTTCTGACTGGAAATGGTCTGTACCCTACCACATCCTTTCGATCACTCCCAAGGGGCAACCGGTGATGCACGCGCGAGAAAGATTGACAGAGGGGAGCAGAATCCGTAT
>JBEIJP010000201.1:0-5760 GCA_040380245.1 Acidobacteriota bacterium
ACTTTGGCTTCTGCTCCTTTGATTGAGTTGAGGTTATCGTGCGATTGCCCCTGAGTTGCTGGATGGGTCGGCCCATTCCCTGATCTTCTTCTCCGTGAGCAATTCCGCGGTGAGACTCTGTCGCCAATTTCTGACAGCGGGGGAGCCCTGCCGGCCTCCCCCTGTCAACCTTTTGCGTCATCGCGCCGGGCCTTGCCCAGCCCAACGCGCGTCAAATGGCTCTTCCAGGCCATTTGACGTCCGCGACAGGCATTGGCACGGTGATTGCTTCTCACAAGGGAGTCAAGAATGGAGATCGAACGCTCCATTCTTCTCTGCAAGATGGCAGACAGAAGAGCGAGAGGCGAGAGCGATTCCACGGCGCTCCCCCTCGCCCCTTTCGAGGAACGTTGCGGCGCGGCCCCTGCCTGATTCGAGCACGCCTTTATCCTGCCTGATCCCCCTACGCCAACTTCTCCTGAACCCCTCCAGACCGCGCCGCAACGCCTTCCCATCACTGGGGAGGGGGACCTCCGTCAATCACGGGCATACTTGAGGACCAGTCCGGCCTCCCCGGTCACCCAGACGTGGGAACGAGTGATAGTCAGTCCGTAGTAGTCGACACGGCTGCCGCTCTGCTGCTCGATCCAGGTACGGCCAGCGTCGTTGGTGCGCAGAATCGTCCCCTTCCAGCCGACGGCCCAGCCGTGGTTGCGATCGGCAAAAGCGATATTGACGAGGGTGTGGGGATTTTCGAGCGCGACGCGCTCCCAATCCTCGCCGCCGTTGGTCGTGCGGAGGATCGCTCCCTGATCACCGACGACCCAGGCATGGTCCTTCCCCCGGACATCCAGCCGATAGAGATAGCCGCTGAAGTTGGTCCGTTGCGGATCCCAGGTCCGCCCCCCATCGTCGGTCATGAGGATGAGTCCATTGGCCCCGACCACCCAGCCGCGTTTGTCGTTGGCGAAGCGGACGTGGAGGAGATCATCGGTGACTCCGCTCTGCTGCTCCTTCCAGGTGCTCCCTCCATCGGTCGTCGCGACGATCCGCCCATTGGTGCCGACGGCCCAGCCCCGTTTTCGCGAGGCGAAGGTGAGGCTGTTGAAGCCTTGCTTCGGCTGGGTCAAGCGGTAGCGCTCGGTCCAGGTCTCACCGCCATTGGACGTCTTGAGGAGTCGTCCCCCGCTGACCACCACCCACCCCTCCTCGCGATTTTGAAAGAAGATCTACTTTAGGTTGGAGTACCCGAGGCCGGAACCGAGCCGCTCCCAGGCCAGCCCGCCGTCCTGAGAGAACTGCAGAATTCCCTTGTTGCCGATCATCCAGCCAAACCGGTCCTCGAAGAAGAGAATGCCGTTGAGGTCGGTTTTGGTCGGCTCGGTATGGGCGACCACCCACTGGGCCTCGGCCCCGCCCACCGTCGTCAGGACCCAAAGAAGAGACCATCCCAGATGCTTCCAGATTCGACCGCGCACGTTCTCCTCCATCCTCATTTCGCTTGTTTGTCTTGTCCCATCTTGCCGGGCTCGTCTGCTGCTCACCTTCCTCTCCATTTATACCGCAGGAATGGCCCAAGTGAGGCAGGCCAAAGCAGAAAAGATGGGAGGAGGGATTCCGGACCGGTCAGGGGCGCGACGAAGGGCCGCGGGAAGGGAGTGTCAGGAGCGGAAAGTCGAGACTGGGGGGATTGGGCCCGAGGAGCAAGGTACGGGCGAGATAGGCCACCGCCTCTTCCAGCGGACGATCGCGATCCTGCGCGAGGTCTTCGAGTCGCTGCGGAACCGATCGATCCGGCTGGACCCCTCGTCCCTCGATCCGTTGGCCGCGAGCCGTCCGAAAGTCCGTATCGCTGATGTTCAACTTCCCGCCATCGGAGAGCGGAATCGTGCGGCCCACCCCGAGGAGACAGCCACAGGTCGTCGGATGGGCGCCAATGACGTAGGCGCGCCGGGACTCCTGGAGGGCGGCCGCCAGCACCTCGGCGCCGCTCGCCGATCGATCACTGACCAGGACGACGAGGGGCCCGCGATAGCGCTCGATCCGCGACTCCGCCAGGGTCTGGACCGTGCGCCCCTGGCGGGTAATGAACTCGCCGAGGGCTGTTCCGCCCGGCAGGAAATGGCCCGCGACGCGGGAGACGGTCGCGACGAGCCCTCCGCCATTCCTCCGCAGGTCGAGGATCAGCCCGCGAGCCTCGGTCTGGGGCGCGAGCGCCGCCGCGACCTTCGACTCGATCTCCGGACGAAAGCTGGTCACCTCCAGATAGCCAATCCCATGGGGCAGCTGGCGGCTCGTCACTCGCCGCGAGAGCTCCTGGCGCTGGCGGGTCAGCGTGGCGCGCACCCGCTCGCCACGCGGATCGGTGAAGCTGGCCTCGACTCTCGTGTCGACTCTTCCCCAGAAGAGGCGGTCCAGGATCGTCCCATCGCCGGCCGTCGAGGAGGCAAGGCTCGCCAGGTCCTGGCGAATGGCGGCCATCCTCGCCTCCACCGGTTGGCCGTCGATCGACTCCAGGCGAAATCCGGGGCGAACGCCCGCCCGGGCCGCGTCAGATTCCGGATCGACCTCGGCGACGACGATTGCCCCTTCGACCTGGCGCAGGGCGAGCCCAACGGTCAATCTGGTCGGCCGCTGACGATCAAACGCCTCTTCCGGCGCGAAGACGCGGGTGTGGGAATCGCTCAGCGTTCCGACCAGACGGCGCAGCACGCGATAGAGCTCTTCCCGGGTGGCTGCCTCGGCGGCCCGGGGTCGATGGATCTCCCGCTGCATCCGCCAATCGACTCCGCCGAAGGCTCGATCGTAATAATGGTCGTCAATCGCCCGCCAGACCTGATCGAAGAGGCGCAGCCGCTCGTCGCGGGCGATCGGCCGCGTCGAGTCCGCCTGGGGCCACGCGGCAGTGCTCCCCTGCGCTCCCCAGAGCCCAACGATCATCCCCAGACCGACCAGCGCCCAGCGAAGCGGGAGCCTGCGTTGGCGAGAGCCTGAATGGCGCCCCATCAGACCACCTCCTCCCTGACCTGAGAGACCACCTCCTCTGGAAGACAGAGGCGGTGGAGCTCGTAACCAACCATCCCCCGCACCACTGGCGATAAGTCGGCGATGTCGATCAGCTCGCCTGATGGCAGTTCGCCTGATGGCAGCTCACCCGATGCCCCTGCCCCGCCATTCGGAGCCCCCGTCCGCAGGTAGAGCCGCCCCTTCCCTTCCGGGCGGTAGTAACTGTAGTAGGGGATGTCGGCGGCGCGATCCTCGATCAGGTAGTAGGCCGGATCAAACCCGAGGGATTCGGTCCGCGCCCGCGCCCGGGCGACCAGACGCGCGCGCCGCGCCTCCTCGGCCGGCAGATCGAGCGTCTTGAAGAGCCGACGAACGACAAAACGGGTCGCCAGGTCGCACAGCACCGGGTCCGCCTCCCGGGCCCACTGCTTGATGTGGAACATGACGTCGTGGTCATCGAAGCGGAGGTACTCCGCGAGGGTCAGCGAACGGCCCGCCAGGACCGACTCCATCACCGAGCCGGGAACGACAAAGCCGAGCCTCCCCTCGCGGGCCAGCTCGACTGCCCGCCGGAAGATGCTCATCAGCACCGCCTCGGCCGCCCGGAGTGTCCGGTGAAAGTAGACTTGCCGAAACATGTAGTACCGCGCCTGCAGGTACTCCTCGACGGCGTAGCGAGCGCTCGCCTCGACGTAGAGCTGACCGCTGGCGGGGTCGACTCCCAACGCGTGGAGGATCCATTCGAAGTCGTACTGCCCGTACTTGACCCCCGTCATAAGGCTGTCGCGCAGGAGGTAGTCGAACCGGTCGACATCGAGTTGCGAGGAGACCAGCTGGCCGATGTAGCTGGGCTGGTAGCGATGCTCGATCGAGGCGATGACCCTCTCCGGCAGCCTCTTGTCGAAAGCCGCGAGTCGCTGATGGATCTGTGTCGTCGGGTCGGCGAGGATGCGGACCGTCCAGCGCTCGTGGTTCTCGTGGAGGATCTGCTCCATGACGTGGGAGAAGGGCCCGTGGCCCAGATCGTGGAGGAGCGCGGCGACGCGCCCAACGATGCGGTCCTCCGGCGCGACCGGGTGGCGCTTGCCGAGCTGGTCGAGCACCCGCGTCATGAGATACATGACACCCAGCGAGTGGGTGAAGCGCGAGTGCTCCGCTCCCTGATAGGTGTAGAGGGCGAGCCCCAGCTGTTTGATCGAACGGAGCCGCTGGAATTCCGGCGTATCGATCAAGGCAATCAGGAGCGCGTCGTCCGGTTTGTCCGGATCGAGGCTGATCAGATTGTGCACCGGGTCACGATAGAGTCGTTCCATCGACATCTTTCTGAATCGATTAGAGTGTCTGCAGCAGCCGGGTCAGCAGGGCGGCGCGCGGCGCGAGGTCGGCCAGCAGGATATGCTCGTGCTCCGCGTGGGCGCCGGCGCCATCGACGCCGAGCCCATCGAGCGTGGGGACGCCCAGCGCCGCCGTGAAGTTCCCGTCCGATCCGCCTCCGACCGCCTGCTCGCGCAGGTCGAGACCCACCTCGCCGGCCAACCGACGCGCCGTCTCGAAGAGGGCCAGATTGGCGGCGGAGCGCGTCATCGCCGGTCGATTGATCCCGCCGCTGATCTGCAACTCGGCCCCGGGGAGGACCGGCCGCAGCTGCTCAATCGCCGTGACGACCCGCGCCCCATCCTCTGCCCCCCAGAAGCGGACATCGACCTTCGCTTCCGCCTCCGGCGGAACGACATTGAGCGCGACGCCCCCTTTGATCAGGCCAGTACTGACCGTCACGTCGCGCGCGTCATCGTTGAGCGCCTGCAGGGCCACCACCTGATGGGCCAGCTCGACGATGGCGTTGATCCCCTGGCGTGGATCGAGACCCGCGTGGGAGGCTCGGCCAATCGCGCGAACCTGGAACGTGGCAATCCCCTTGCGCCCGGTCTTGACGATCCCCCCGGGCACCGGCGGTTCGAGCACCAGGGCGACGGCGGCCCGCCGCGCCTCCTCCTCGACCAATTGGCGCGAGGTGCGGCTCCCCACCTCCTCATCACAGGTCAGCAGCACCGTCATCGGCCGCTTCGTCCCCAGCGAGAGCGCCCGAAGCGCCGCGAGCGACTCGAGCAGGATCGTCACCCCCGCCTTCATATCGAACACGCCCGGTCCCAGCACCCGCCCATCGGCGGTCACCTCACAGGGCTTTCGCTGGAGCGTCCCCATCGGCCAGACCGTGTCGAGATGGCCAATGACGAGGATCTCCCGCGGCGGCTCTTCCGCAGAGCGATCGTCGGCCGTTGCCGGAAACCTCGCCCGGAGGTGCGCTCCCGCTCCCGGCGCGGGCAGCAGCGCCACCTCGCCTCCCCCGGCCGCCAGCGGACGGAGATAGTCGGCCACCGCCTCCGCCAGCTGGACCAACGCCGCCTCCTCCCCCGACTTGGACTCCATCTCGATGAGTCGCCCCAGCAACCGCAGCATCTCCGGCTGCCGCCGCCGAAACCACTCGACCAGGACCGTCCCCTCGTGCGCCTCCCCGCTCCCACCCTCGCTCATCCGCTTCCTCCTCCTTCAACGTCTTCCAACGTCCTGCCCACGGTCAACGCCCCGCCCTCAACCACGCCATTGTAGAGGATTTCCGCCGGGATTCCACGGGTCGTTCCTGGGCTTTTGCAAACTCATGGACAGGCCCCCTGACTGACCTGTCTTGACTGCAGGATGTGGGGGCTGGAGTGGCTGTGATCGGGAGAACAGGGTCAGTTCCTGGTGTCCCAACGGGACACCGCATACCAGCCCAGG
>JBEIJP010000202.1:0-5746 GCA_040380245.1 Acidobacteriota bacterium
CCGGGCTGCGGATCAGATCGACTGGCAAGAAGAGTCAGATCGATGGGCGGGGGAAGACCGAGGGCTTGGAGAATGGCGATCTGACGCTGGCGGGGCCCTCACCGGTGATCCATGGCTTCTTCCGAGTGGAGGGCAATACGAGACTGCCGTACTTCTCGACAAAGTCGCTCTTGGAGCGAAGGTGTTTGGCGGTGCCGATTCAAGGGCCGACGGGGATGATTCCAGCTGCGAAGCGGAAGAGTCTGACTTACCGGGGGGGGCCGACGTCCTTTGCCAGCGGGATTGCGTGCTGGCCAGCCTGGCCGCAACCACTCCCTGAGGGCGATGGTACTCAAGAGGAGCGCCCCGAGGCAATCGGCGAGGAGAGGCCCCCATCCGGCCGAGATCTACTACTGCGAAGCGAGCCTGAGATGCTCCTCGTCCCTGGGGGGGTCTTCGAGCGTGGGAACGATCGTGGTTCCGCTGATCAACGCCCCGCACATCCGGTCTACCTCCCCCCTTTCGAAATCTCAGCGGGAGAAGTTACCAACCATCTCTATCATTTTTTCATCGAAGCGGCTGGTCATCGGGCCCCGGAAGGCCCACGTTACGGGTGGAGGGGGGGAACCTACCCACTCACCCGTCGTCTTGATCAGTTGGAACGATGCAGTGGGCCTTCTGTCACTGGCTGAGCGGGAAAACAGGCCGGACCGATCGACTGACCACCAAGGACGAGTGGGAGAGGGAGACATAAGTGATTGGTGACCGCAATCAGTCCGTCGGGAGCATCTGGGAGTGGGGCCAGGATTGGTACGACCGAGAGGCCTATCGGAATTCGGCCAGGATCTCCCCGCAGCGTCCGCGTCATGGGGATCGAAGGCCCGGCCCGGGTAATCCGCGGAGGGGGATTTGGACGCTCTTCTCTCTCGCGACGGGTCACGGAGTGGAACTTCTTTCCACCGGACCAGGGGGGATTCGATCTTGGGTTTCGTGTAGTCCGAGAACAGCCCCCTGATCCTCCCCAAGGGGCCCAACGGTCGACGCGAAACCTGCTGCATTGATTTGCCTGGCGCCTCGATCGGATCGATCCGATCAATCCGAAGAGCACAAGGAAGAGAGTCTCTGACCTCATGACCAGACGCAACCTGACCCACACCGACGACCAACCCAACCGAGAACGACTGCCACGACAGCTGCGGAACGCGTCCACCCGGGGATGGTCCCGCATAGAGCTCGTGGTGCCCTTGATCCTCCTGCTCGGGTGCGGAGAGGTGAAAGCGCAACAGCGTCCGCTCCTCACAGAGGATACGCGGACTGTCGCGGCAGGCGCCGCGCGCATCGAGATGGGCTTCGATTTCGAGCAGAACCGAAATTTCCCCCTTTCCGGTTTGAATGGGGATTTGAGCCGATTCGGAGTGGTAACCCTCACCCTCGGACTCGCCCGACAGGTCGAGATCGAGACCGGTGGAGTTCTGCAGAACTACCTGAGCATCAATCGGCGGTACCGGCCAAGTGCGATCCCCCTGACGGTGACCGGCAACTCGACGAGTGATATCGGGGACTTCTTCTTTGCGACAAAGGTGCGGCTGGTGGAGGAGGCAAAGCGACGCCCGGCGATCGGAGTGCGGTTCGGAGCCGAACTGCCCAACTCCAATCAAGCCCGAGGCATTGGGCTCAACCGGACGACCACGTTTGGAACCCTGCTCCTGGGAAAGACGGTTGGCCGCTGGCGGCTGATGGGAAACGTGGGAATGGCCATCGTGGCCGCCCCAACCAGCAACTTCAGCCAGAATGACCCACTGATCTACTCGATCGCAACAACTTACGATTGGACCAAACGGGTGACGCTGGCTGGCGAGGTGCAGGGTCGCTCCAGTTTGCGTCGGGTGACTCCCCTGGGAACCGAATCGGAAGGCGGAGTGCGAATCGGAGCCCGGATCCGCGCAGTGGGCCTGATGTGGGACGTCGCGGGGTTTCGTGGATATCACCCGGCAAGCCCTCGCACCGGGATGATGATTGGGGTGACCTACGAAGGAAAACTGCCTTCCCTCTTCCGTTGAGAAGCGATTTCTTTCATGCCGTTGTGGCCGGTGGAAGACCTTGCGGTGTCTGAGCAGGGTCCGTCGACGGCCTCGACCCTGCGGAGCGGACCTTCATCAAACCTGGTCGCCACCGAACACATCGCTTCCGATTGACGGCCGCAACGCTGTCGCCTTTGGAGAGAGTGCTCCTCCCAATACGATTAATGCATCCTTTTGGCGGGTCTACAGCCTCCCGCAAGCATTCCGCTTTTTCCATCTTGGCGCCAGTCGACTGCGCAGCGGCTCCGGACCCGCCAACACGGTCATGAAGGCAGGTCGATTGAAGTTGAACGTCAGAGAGGTATCGATGAAGAGCAGCTATCTGAAGTCCTTGTCCATGTATCGCCTGGTTCGCGCAAGGGCCTCGGAACCGGAGGAGGAGCGAAGAGTCCGGCGTCGAGGGAAGTGGATCGTCGTGGCATTGTTGGCAGTGGCGGGATTTGGCCTGGTGAGAAGTGGCCTTCCCGCGGGTGCCTGGCAGGTAGGCGGGAACAATCGAGTCACCATCTCGACGCTGGTTGGAGGTGGTTCCACGGCTACCCTCCCGGCGTTACAGGCGCCGATGACCAATCCGACAGCGACCGCGATCGATCCACTCGGACGTGGAATCTTCATGATCGACGAGCGCGACGGATCAAGTTTGCTGCGCTTTATCAACACAACCCTGCAACCAGTTGAGCTTCGCGAGACCAGGATCGAATCGGGATTCATTCACCACCTGGCGGGGGGCGGGCCTGGAGGTGATGGTACACCGCTCGAGGAGGTCGAGCTGTCCCAGGTCACCGGGATGGCGATCGACCCGGGAGGACAAGTCGTCTATCTTCTCTCGCCCCTGATCAACTCGATTCGTGCCCTCAACATTGGGAGAACCAGCGTAACGGTCTTTGGATTCACGATTGAACCAAACCGGCTGCGAACCATTTGGACCGTCTCCCGCCCGGAGGCGCGCGGGTTGGCCATCAGCGCAACTCGTCAGCTCTATTTCACCGCGACCGGTCCCGGAAATCTGGGGCGCGTTGTCTATCAAGTGGACGGAAATTCAGGAGGAGGCATCACCGAGACCCTCTTTGCCGGGGGAGGTCCCCAAGGTGGCGCGATCGAGCCGGCAGTGCTAGTCAATCCGCTGAGTGTCGCCGTGGACCGGAGCGGACGTGTCTATATCGTCGAAGCAGGAGACACACGACTCAATCCCGGGCGAGTGCGCCGCGTCTCTGAAGGTGGCGGGAGTGAAATCCTGATTACAGGACTCGAGTATCCAGTCGGCATCGCCATCGACTCGCAAGAGGTTGCCTACGTTGCCCTCGGGGGCAGTCAACAGATCATCCGGTTGACCCGCGGAGGAGGGCGCACACTGATCGCGGGAAGCGCCAATGGCCAGCGCTGTGAGCCGCGAATCAACCCCGTCTGTGGCGATGGTGGGCCTGCGGTGGGTGCGTTTTTGAACTTGCCGGGAAGTATCCAGTTCCGGAACCTGATTTTTGCAGCTGACGCTCAAATGATCTACTTGCCTGATCTGGAGTTTCGTCGGGTCCGGGCGATCAATCTCAGCGGAAGCAGTGTCAGAGTGGGGAGTGCCACCATCGAAGCGGGCACGATCCGCACCATCGCGGGAAATGGGCTGGAATCCCCCTACGATCAGATCCCGGCGACGGCGACTGAGCTGAGTCGCCCGACGGGAGTGGCGGCCGATCCGGCAGGCAATCTCTTTCTCACCGACTCCGCCGCCAGCCCCTACAATTTGCTGCGGTTTGTCAATCGCGGTAGAACGCCTGTCACGCTCTTCGCAGGAACCGAATGGGCGATGACTGCCAGACCGGGAGAGATCATCAGCCTGAACCATCAGGTCGGACAGGGGCGGTCAGACAATCGAATCACCACCGCCGTCTTTCAATCCCCGAGTGGCCTGGCCATTACGCCACAGGGACTGTTTATCGTCGATAGTCAGTACGGAGCGCTCATTCGGAGCCCCAACTCGCTATCGGGGAGGCGAAGTGGGCACGTCCGATTTCTGAACACCTCCGCCAGCCCGGTGGTGCTCTTCCCCAACGGAGGCGCCAATCGACTGGTCGTTCTTCCGGGTGAGATTGAAGATGTCGTAGGTCGGAATGACACGGTGGCGCCAGGCGTCATCGGGGACGGTGGCCCCGCGAGTCAGGCGGTCATCTTCCCAAGCGATCTGGCAGTCGACGACGCGGGAAACCTCTTCATCGCGGATCAGGGCCATAATTTGATTCGTCGGGTCGATGCAAGAACCGGGATCATCACGAGTGTCCCCGGAGAGGTCGGCGCGCCGGGGGAGACGCCAGATAGTCCCCTCTTGACCAATGCCGCGGTGGGGATCGCGTTTGGTGGGGGACGACTGCACATCGCCGATACTCGGAATGATCGAATTTTACGGCAAGATGTTGCGGGAGGGAGAAGCTTCTCGATCATCGCCAATGCCAGTCAAGGGGTCTCACGACCCAGGGGTCTGACGGTCGACGCGGCCGGGCATGTGCTGGTGGCCAATAACGGAACCCAGCGAATCCTGCGGATCGTCGCGCCCGCCAATGAGCTGGGAAGAGTGGCTACCGTGACGGGGACTGGCGCCGCCGGCTTTTCCGGGGACGGGGGGCGAGCCAGCCTTGCCAAGATCAACTTGATCACGCCCGGAACCGCGCTGACTGAGGTGCAGTATCCAAGCAAGATTCTCGTGCTCAGTCCACAGGAGGTGGTCTTCACGGACACGATCAACAATCGCCTTCGGCTCCTGACCCAGCTTCCCAATCAGGCGCCGGAATTGCGATCGATTTCGAATGTCAACGTGTCAGAGGGAACCAGCACAACCGTCGATCTCCTGGCGACGGACGCAGATGGAGACCCACTCACCCTTTCGCTGGGAACGGGTGCCCCCCTCTTTGCCAGCCTTCAGAATCAAGGGAGCGGAACCGGGAGATTGCTCCTGCAACCGGGATTCAGCGACGCCGGAGTCTATTCCGTCACGATCCAGGCGTCGGATGGAGAGGAATCGAGGTCACAGAGTTTTACTGTGACCGTGGTGGATGTCAACCGGGCACCAGTGATCCAGGTACAGCCGATCGCGTCCCCGCTGGAAGCGACCTCTGCGTCAGGCAGAGTCGTCCGGTTGTCAGGACAGGCAAGCGACCCGGATGGAGACAACATTGGGTACCAGTGGTTCAACCAGGGACTGCTGGTGGCAAACACCGCCGAAGCCTCCGTCACGCTGGGAATTGGAACCCATTCGCTGGTCTTGATCGCACAAGACAACAAAGGACTGAGCGCGACCAGTAGCCCGTTGGTGGTGGTCGTCAGGGACAGCTCCCCGCCAGTCTTCGTCGACCTTCCACAAAATCGGACTGAGGCCGCGACATCAGCGAGTGGGGTGGTCGTCTCCTTCCCGTTGCCAGGCGCCATCGACCTGGTTGATGGCGCAGTTCCGGTCACGTCCACTCCAGCCCCTGGGGCGCTCTTCCCCGTCGGAACGACCATCGTTCGCCTCTCGGCTTCTGATTCCCGCGGCAACGTGGCCCAGGCCTCCTTCTCCATTACCGTGACTCCCCCGTCGACTGGCGGTGGCGGAGGGGGGGGTGGAGGTGGGGGTGGAGGCGGGGGTGGGGGCGGGGTTGACACTTCCGTTGGAAGGGCAGATACGATCACGACGATTGCCGGGATAGGAGCCACGGGGA
>JBEIJP010000203.1:0-5745 GCA_040380245.1 Acidobacteriota bacterium
CCTCATTTTTTGGTCCTGCAAATTTTCCAGAGCGAATTTACAGGGATTTAAGGTGCCGCTTTGATAATGGCATTTCACTGTGACGTGTTGAATAACGGGTTCATTGAATGATTGGTTTCGGAATAATAGGAAAAATAGGACGAATAGGACCTATAGGACGAATAGGACGGATAGGTTCTATGCGTCCAGCATGGCCTATCAGTGCTAAGTCAGTGTATCCGGCGAATAGCTCCTCTTGGTCCTATAGGTCCTATTGGTCCTATAGGTCCTATAGGTCCTATTCTTCCTATTCCCCTGCTCACTTATGAAAATACTTTCAATCGCAATCGTTCTGCTATCCATGCTGGGACAAACCGGCTGCCGGGAAGACCAGGCAAGCGCGGCGACCACTTCGGAGAACCGTCAGGTCATCCAGACGATCGGTTCGGACACGATGGTCAACCTGGCGCAGGCCTGGGCCGAAGAGTACGGAACCGTCGAGCCGGCGACCTCGATCGAGGTCTCTGGCGGGGGCTCCGGCACGGGCATCGCGGCGCTGATCAACGGTACGGCCGACATCGCCAACTCCAGCCGACGCATGGAGCCGCGTGAGATCGCCACTGCCGAGCGGGTTCTCGGAAAGGTTCCGGTGCTTCACGTCGTTGGCTACGACGCCCTCGCCATCTTTGTCCATCCAGCCAACCCGCTGCGCGAGTTGACGCTCGACCAGCTGGGGCAGATCTACAGCGAGAAGGGGCCGGTCACGCGGTGGAGCGATCTGGGCGTCTCGGTCCCGGGATGCTCCTCCGATCGCATGATCCTGGTCAGCCGGCAATCGAATTCCGGAACCTACCATTACTTCCGGGACGCGATCCTCGGGCGCGGCCGCGACTTCAAGCTCGGCACCATCGATCTGCACGGTTCGAAGGATGTCGTCGAGCTGGTAGGGCGCACCCCGTGTGCCATCGGATACAGCGGGATGGGCTATGCCACCTCCCACGTGCGAATGCTGGGGGTCGCGCGGCGGGTCGGAGAGGCCGCCTATTCCCCGACAGTCGACCATACGCAGCAGGGGCTCTACCCCATCTCCCGGCCTCTCTATATGTACACGGTCGGCGATGGCCAGCCCCACCTCAAGCGGTTCTTCGACTGGATCTACTCCCGGAAGGGGCAACAGCTCGTCCTGGCCAATGGATACGTCCCGATCCCTGAGTCGGAGATGCAGACGGCCAGCGCCGGAGCCGCCACGCCAACCCGGCAGGCGGAGTAGGCGAATGGCTGACAAGGGAGTCAACGGCATGCCCGTCCGGGAGAAGAGGGAGCGCTCACGCTGGGAGCTCCGCGTCGAGAAGGCCATCGAGGTTGTCATCCGACTGTGTGGCATCAGCGCGGTTCTCTTCGTCTTTGGGATCTTCTTTTTTGTCCTGCGGGAGGGGGCGGGGTTTCTCCTGGCGGGCAAGCTCTCGATCACCCAGTTCCTGGGGAGCATCGAGTGGTATCCGACTTCGCAGAGCCACGTTCGCTATGGCGCGCTGGCCCTCATTGCCGGGACGGCGAGCGTGACGTTTCTGGCGATGGTCATCGCCGTTCCGTTCGGATTGGGAGCGGCGATCTACCTTTCCGAGTTCTGTGACCGACGCACCCGGGAGGTTCTCAAGATCGTCATCGAGCTGCTCGCGGCGATCCCCTCGGTGGTCTGGGGATTCATCGGGCTGACGCTCCTCAACAGCTTGATCATCCGGTTCTTCGACGCCCCGATCGGCCTCAATGTGCTGAATGGAGGGCTGATCCTCGCCTTGATGAGCGTCCCGATCATCGTCTCGATCGGAGAGGACGCGCTCAAAGCGGTGCCGGACACCTACCGGGAAGCGGCGCTGGCCCTGGGCGCCACTCGCTGGCAGATGGTCTACCGGGTTCTGGTGCCAGCGGCGCGGCAGGGACTCCTGGCGGCGGTGCTGCTGGGCATTGGGCGAGCGGTCGGCGAGACGATGGCGGTGCTGATGGCGACCGGCCACTCGGTGCGGCTGCCGGTGAGCCCGCTCGATTCGGTGCGGACGCTGACGGCGACGATCGCCGCCGAGTTGGGTGAGGCCCCCGTCGGATCGGACCATTACCAGGTGCTCTTCATCATCGGGATTCTGCTCTTTTCGATCACCTTCGCGGTCAATTTGACGGCTGACCTGATCGTGCGTGGGATCCGTGGGAGGGCGTCGTGAGTTACTCCCCGTCGCTCCCCGCCGAAGAGACCCGGCCTCACCCCTTCGATCAAACGCCTCTGGGAAGGCGTCAGGAGCGGATGGAGTCGCTGGCCCGAGCGATCTTCCTTGGCATGACTTTATTGATGATCGTGCCGCTGGTCCTGATCGTCCTGCATCTGCTCTACCAAGCCTGGCCCCTCCTCTCGATCGACTTCCTGCTGCAGTCGCCCATCCGCGGAATGCGAGCCGGCGGAATCTGGCCCGCCCTGCTCGGGACGATCTACCTGGTACTCCTCTCGTTGTTGGTGGCGACCCCGGTGGGGGTCCTCGCCGCGGTCTACCTCCATGAATACGCGCGTGAGAGTTGGCTGACGCGGATGGTCAACCTGGCGGTGGTCAATCTGGCCGGCGTTCCCAGCATCGTCCATGCGCTCTTCGGATTGGGCGCGTTTGTGCTCTTCTCGGGGATGGGGCGATCGATCCTGGCCGCCTCGCTGACCCTGGCGATCATGACGATGCCGGTGATCATCGCCAGCACCCGGGAGGCATTGGCGGCGGTGCCGCGCCCCTTCCGCGAAGCCTGCTGGAATGTCGGAGCGACGCGGTGGCAGACGATCCGCCACGTCGTCCTTCCCAATTCGATCAGCGGGATCCTCACGGGCGTCATCCTGCAGGTCTCCCGGTCGGCGGGAGAGACCGCGCCGGTCATGTTCACCGGGGCCGTCTTCTACAAGGCGATTCGCGAGGGGGACTGGCTCGCCTACAACCTCTTCGACCAATGTATGGCCCTCTCGATGCATCTCTTCACCGTCTCGACCCAGGTTCCGGATGTTCCGGAGGCGTTGCCGTACGCGACCGCGGTCGTGCTCCTTCTGACGGTGCTGACCTTCAACGCTCTCTCGATCCTTTTCCGCGTCTACCTCCGGGCGCGCAAAAAGTGGTGAGCCGATGATCCAGCCAGCGAGTCCGCCGATCCCCCACAACAAGATCGAAGTGAGCGGCCTGACAGCTCGCTACGGGCAGAAGGAAGCGCTGCGCGGCCTGACCTTCGAGGTTCACCAACACGAGATCCTCGCGATCATTGGCCCGGCGCAGTCCGGGAAGACGACCCTCCTCCGCGCGCTCAATCGCACGCTGCACGACCAGCCCGGAACCTCTGTCGCGGGATCGGTTCGCCTCGACGGTCTCCTCCTCGACAGAAAGACGGATGTCCACGCCCTCCGACGGAGGATTGGGATGGTCGCTCCTCTGCCAGTGGGTTTGCCGATGACCATCTATGAAAATGTCGCGTTCGCTCCGCGGATGGCTGGCCAGCGGAATCGGGCGGAGCTCGATGGCATCGTTGAGCGCTGTCTGCGCCAGGCGGCGCTCTGGGACGAGGTACGCGATCGGCTCGATACGCTTGGGACCAGGCTCTCCGGCGGACAACAGCAACGGCTGACGATCGCGCGCGCGCTCTCCCACGACCCGGAGATTCTCTGTCTCGACGAGTTCTCGATCGCGATCGATCCGGTGACGACCATGCGAATCGAGGAGGTCCTCCGCGAACTGCGTTCGCAGATGACGATCCTGCTGGTGACCAATCTCACGCAGCAGGCGCGTCGACTGGCTGACCGGACCATGTTTCTGTGGAAGGGAGAGATCGTCGAACTCGACCGGAACGACGTCATCTTTTCGGATCATCCGGCGCAGCGCCAAACCTACGAATACGTCAACGGGATCTTTGGATGATGCGGGACAAGAGCACCGACGATTACAGCATACAGACACGCGGGCTCCATCTCTGGTATGGGGACTTCCAGGCCCTCCGTGATGTCTCCCTCGACATTCGTCACCGCCGGATCACCTCGTTGATCGGCCCGTCCGGGTGCGGCAAGACGACGCTTCTCCGCTGCTTCAACCGGATCAACGAGCGCTACGGGAATGTGGTGACCCAGGGGGAGATCCGCCTTCTCGGCCGGAACATCTACGCGCCGGACATCGCCCTTTCGCAGCTCCGTCGAACGGTCGGGATGGTCTTTCAGCGTCCGAATCCACTGCCGATCAGCATCTTCGAGAACCTGGTGCTCGGCCTGCGGCTGCACCAGCCCCGTGCCGCCCTCCGCCGTTCCGTCCTCGAAGAGGTCGTCGAGGCCTCGCTGACCGAGGTCGGGCTCTGGCACGAGGTCAAGGACAGGCTCGACCGTCCCGCCACCTCCCTCCAACTCGAACAGCAGCAGAAGCTCTGCATCGCCCGCCTGCTCCCGTTGCGGCCCGAGGTCATCCTGCTCGACGAGCCCTGCTCCGCCCTCGATGTCGAAGGCACCCGCGCGATCGAGGAGCTGATGGGACGGCTCCGTGACCACTACACCCTCCTTATCGTCACCCACAATATGGCGCAGGCGCGTCGCGCCAGCGACGAGTGCATCTTTATGCTGCTCGGCGAGGTGATCGAACACGCCTCCACCCCGGAACTCTTCTCCTCCCCCCGCCACTCCCGCACCGCCGACTACCTCGAAGGTCGCTTTGGCTGAGGCGATGATTCCCCGCCCATCCTTTTTCTCTCGCGCACAGGCTTTCCCCGGATCGACAAAAGCCGTACTATAGTCCTTTTCAGTATCGGGATGAGGAGCGGCATGACGGAGAGAGACGCGGAGACACAGCTGCCTCTGGTAGCGATCATTGGGCGACCGAATGTCGGGAAGTCGACCCTCTTCAATCGGCTGATCGGGTCGCGCCGCTCGATTGTCGGGGACCTTCCCGGGATGACCCGCGACCGTATTTACGGCGAGGTCGAGTGGCAGGGGCGCGGTTGGCGGCTCGTCGACACGGGTGGGATCGTGCCGGACGACGAGGCGATGATCCCTTCCCGGATCTTCGCCCAGGCGCGAACGGCGATCGCCGAGGCACGCCTGCTGCTGCTGGTTGTCGACATCCGCGAGGGGATCACGCCTCTCGACGAGGAGTTGGTGCGCCACCTCCGGACGACCGAGAAGCCCGTTCTGGTCGTCGCCAACAAGGCCGAGGGAGGTCGGATCGTCGACCTGGCCGGAGAATTTCACCGCTTCGGATTCGTCGACGTCGTGCCCGTTTCAGCGGAGCACGGGGCGGGAATCGGAGACCTGCTCGACGCCATGCTCGATCTGCTTCCGGTTGCCGAGCCGCGTGTCGAGGTGCAGCGCGAGATTCGTGTCGCGATCATTGGGCGCCCCAACGTCGGCAAGTCCTCGCTGGTCAATCGGCTCCTCGGCGAGGAGCGCGTCATCGTCTCCCCCATTCCCGGTACGACCCGCGACGCGGTCGACTCGATCCTCGAGGCGGAAGACGAGCAGGGAGCCTCGATCCGCCTCCGTCTGATCGATACCGCCGGCATCCGCCGCAAGGGCAAGACCGAGGAGATGGCCGAGATCCTCTCGGTCGTCATGGCCCGCAAGCACATCGAGCAGGCCGACGTCGTCCTCATGCTGATCGATGCCGTCGAAGGGGTGACGGCGCTGGACGCCAACATCGCCGGCTATGCCCACGCGGCAGGCCGATCCATCCTCCTGGTCGTCAATAAGTGGGACGCCGTCGAGAAGGACACCTACAC
>JBEIJP010000204.1:0-5742 GCA_040380245.1 Acidobacteriota bacterium
CCGCATCATCTGCGCCACCTTCTGGACGGCCGTTTCGGCCCGTCGCTCGGAAGAGATCTCGTTGGCCATGAAGGCGAAGCCCATCCGGTCGCGCGCCTTGAACTCTGGCTGGATGCGGATTCCCATCGCGCCGCAGACGACCTCGTCTCCGACGCGCACATCACGCAGTTTCCGGCAGATCGGCTGGGCACTGTCCGCGGTCTCGCCACGCTCGATGACGATCACTCCGTCCATCCGCTGCCTGGCGACCTCCTGCCACACCCCATCCAATCGTACATACGTCCGATGGTTGGTCGTCGAGTAGAAGTCGTCGGGGACGACTCGGTCCATCGGGGCTGGCTTGGTAACAGCGTCGCGCAGCTCCGTCTGGTAGCACCCCAGCTCGATCAACTCTTCGAGGGTCCGGAGCAGGACCTCCCGGTTCGGAGCGATCACCCGCAGCCGCAGCCGGGAGAACTGTTCGTTGGTCTTTCCGAGCGTGAAGTCCTGCACCTCGTAGATGGCGCCACACTCGATGACCCGATCCATAATGTTGGAGAGAATCTGGGAGTCGACCAGATGCCCTTCCGCTTCGACAATTTCAGAGTATTCCATAACCTGATCCGGGAATCTTTCTCTTCGCACCTTTGGTCGGTGGGCTCTTCCACGCCGGTGGATCCGTGAAAAAAGTGGGAAACGGCCCTATGCCTTGACGAAAACAGGGTACTGTAGCGGCTCCAATGCCACAAGTCCAGTCTCCCCCCCGACGAGCCTCTCCCACAGATCCTCGATCGACGATCCCACCCCGGATTGAATCGGCCCGTTGTCAGGGACTATCATGCCCACCTCAATGGAAGTCGGATGGTTGTCGGATGGTCGCGCGGTTGGAAGAGGAGGAGGGGGGATGCCACGAATGGAGAGCGTTTCCGGGCAGGCTGGGCAAGGGAAGGGCATTGGACGTCAGGGGGGACAGGGGCAACTGGGGCCCAACCTGAGACGAAGATGGTGGGCCCAGGTCTCAGCGCTCTGTGCCGCGCTGCTCTGCGCCAGTCCCTCGGTAATGATCGGCGCCGCACCCGGGGGAACCCGCCTCCCGTCCGTCCGCCAGAAGAGCCTTTCGGAATCCGCCTCCGCGTCGAGCCGGCGCTCTTTACCGCACGCCAACCGCGCCGCCGCCACGACGCTCGCCTTGATTGTCCACACGGGAATGTCGACCGACCAGCAGATGGCCGATCTGCGAGGGGCGCTGCGCTCCTTCCTCGAAACGCTCCCCTCTTCGATGGAAGTCCTGCTGGTCCCTTTCGACGAGTCGGTCCAGTCTGACCTGCCCTTGACCAGCGATCGTCGTCAATTGCTCCAGCTGGTCGACCGCTTACGGCCGGGACAGGGAGCGGACCTTTATGGCGCGGTCAACAGAACGCTCGACCGGTTGAGTAGTCAGCCTGGTCCCCGGACGATTCTCCTGATTGCCGATGGCATCGATTGGCGAACGCACAGCGGGATTGGCGAGGAGACCCTTCGTCGGGTCGAGCGGGCTGGCATCCCCATCCATGCGGTCCAGCTGAAGACCCGCTCCGATGCCGAGGAGATGGCGCAGAATCAGCGGGAGATGCTTGGGCAGGCCGATTTTGGATTGATCTTCGGCGGCCCCTCTTCGCGAAAGCGTCGAACGCCCCCGCCGCCTCCCGAGCCCGAGCCGACACTGGAAGAAGATGGCAAGACGCCCCAGCCCCGGTCAGCCTCGGGGCCCGGCACGTTGGGCAGCCGCCCGGCGGAGGTGAAGAAGGACGATCCCTACAAACTGCCCGTGCCGACGATCGATCTGCCTCCGCCGCGTCGCCAGCGGTTCCCGGGACCAGAGGCCGAACAGGGCCCCCAACCGGGACGACTCCCTCCTCAGCCGCAAGGCCGAGTTCCTGAAGAGCGCTTCCCTGACGCGACCCGTCCCGGACGTTCGGCGCCGGAGCCGCCGGCGGGCGGCGGCGGGTTTCCTGGAACCGCCCGTGCCCGCCCGGACCCGATTCGGGAGACCCTCGATCAGCTCTACCAGGCGGCCGACGTCTATCTCACAACCCTTGCCCGTCTCTCCGGCGGCACCCACCGGCAGGCCGACTCGACGGCGACCCTCGCGTCGACCCTGGGGACGCTTCCCAGATCGATCTTCTCCGCGCCTTAATCGTGCGGAGATCGGTCAGAGCAGTCGATCCCTCAGCCAGGAGAATCCGCGCGCATAGGCCTTTCGGGCAATCTGCGGCCAGCCCTCCCCGGGGAGCAGCGCCGGGAAGGATGTCGTTCCAGGTTGATTCCACACATTGTCCCAGCCGCTGCCATCCCAGAAGAGGTCGCAGTTGCGGGCTCCAATCTCCCGGACCTGCCCTCCCGGGTTGCGCCCGTTCTCGGCAAAGACGTTGCCGTAGATCCGGTTGCCTTCCGGGATCGAACCGACATCGAACTGCCGTCCTTTCGGAAAGGCGATTGCCAGTCCGACCAGCCCAATCCCGAACGTGTCGTTCCCCCGAATCTCATTTCCGGTGACTTCGGTCCGGTCTGCCGCCATGATCAGCATCCCGGTTCCCGGGATCACTCGTCCGACGATCGAGGTGGGATCGCCAAAGTTGGGATGGTTGTTGTTGACGACACGATTGTTGATCACTCGACAATCGGTTCCCACTTTCGACGGGTTGTTCGGGAGCAGGAAGACGAGGATCCCCCCCGTGTTCTCATAGACGTTGTTCTTCTCGACCAGCGCGTGGACCGAGTTCTCGATCTCGATCCCCGTGACATTCCGGTAGACGGTGTTGTTGCGCACAATGATGTCTCGGGACTGCCCGACATAGATCCCCGCGTCCTTGATGCGCGAAACGGTGCACTCCTCGATCAACACTCCCTGACATTCCACCGGGTAGACTCCATAGAGCCCGGTATTTTCGACCAGCAGTTTGCGGAAGGTCGCGTTGCGCCCGCCGTGGACCGTGATTCCATTGTTGACATAGTCGCGCAAGTGGAATCCTTCGATGGTGAAGTTGTGGCTGGAGGTGATGACGGCGTCCGTCAATCGGTTCTGTCCATCGAGAATCGCCCTTCCCCGGCTGTCCTGGATTCCCCGCAGCGTCAGGTTGTCGATGTCGACCAGCAGCGCCTCCGAGTAGACTCCCGGGAGAACCTCGATCGTGTCTCCCGGAATGGTCTGATCGATGACAGACTGAATCGATTCTCCAGGCTGCACCTGCCAGATTCTGGGTGCGCGCGCCTCACGCGCTGACTGGTTGGATTGCCCATCGACCCGACCACTGGTCCGCGCCGTCTCCGCCTTTGGCGCGATCCGTGGGATGATGGACAGGCCGGAGGGAACCCGCTCCGGGATCGTCGGCATCGCCGATTCATCGGTCAACGATTCCAGAAAGCTGATCAGGTCGCGCCGCTCCTCTGGACTCAACGAGAAGGCACGGATCTTGTCGTCCAGATTGGGAAGGGTGAGGCCGGCCCCGATACCGCCCCCCGCTGAATAGAAGTCGATGACCTCCTCCAGCGTCTCGAATCGGCCGTTGTGCATGTATGGAGCCGTCCGGGCAATGTTGCGGAGTGTTGGCACCTTGAAGGCGTTGCGGTAGGGCTCTCCTCCGGCAATTTCGGCGCGACCCGCGTCCGGATCCTGCCCGGCGATGGCTGGCACTCCCACCACCTTGAAGTCAGGATTGGCGAAGGTGGGGAAGCCGTGACACTCGAAACAGCGCGTCTTGAGCGACCGGAACAGCGTCAATCCTCTGCGTTGCTCGGTCGTCAGGGCCGTCGCGTCCCCGGCCACGTATCGGTCAAAAGCCGAATTCTGACTGAGCAGCGTCCGCTCAAAGGCGGCAATCGCCCGGGTGACATTCTCGAAGGTCAAGGCCGAGCCGCCCTGCCCTCCGAAGGCCTGATCGAAGAGCGCCACATACTCCCTGACCGCTTTCAGTTCGGTGACCAGCTCCTCCGGCTTCTGGTTCATCTCAACCTCGGAGGTGATCGGGGAGCGGGCCTGCTCCTCGAGGTCCGCCGCACGCCCATCCCAGAAGAGCCGGAAGCTGTAGGCCGAATTCCAGAGGGTTGGCGAGTGGCGCTTGGTCGTCGTGCCACCCGTTCGGTCAGGGCCGACCCCTTTCCCGCCGTGTCCCATCGAACGGGCCCGGCCATCGCTGAATCCCAGATCCGGATGGTGACAGGTCGCGCACGACTGCGTGTTGTCCCCCGAGACGATGGGATCGAAGAAGAGCAGTCTGCCGAGCGCGACCCGCTCCGCCGTCGTCGGATTGCTGTCCGGCTGATTCATCGCCGGGAAGGCGCTGCGCAGTCCTCCTCCTCCGGGCGTACCACTGCTCGCCCCTTCGACCGGCACGTCGAGTGGGACCGGCAAGAGTCCCGCAATCAGCGTCCCCCCCAGCAACAAGCCAACCAACGCGATGGCCAATTGAAGAAGGCGACGCCAGGGTCGCCGCGTACCCGCGGATCGCAGACTGGGGCTCTTGCTCATAGAGACTCCTCCTCTTGTCGTGGAATGATCGGTCCTGGATTATCTGGGTTGAATCGATGCGCGCCCGGTTCCGACGATGGCTTCCCATCCACAGAACGGAGCTGTATTCTATGCCCTTTGAGACCGTTTTTCCAATCCTCTTCCGGGTCAGTGACCAGCGGATGGTTCGATATTGCAAGAGACGGGTCTGGGGAGGAAGCGCGATCGCCGCCCTCTCCCACACGGAGTCGCGGATGATGCCAACAGGATAGATCAGCGAGGCGGTCTCTTCGCTCACTGCCGATGCAGGCAGGGGGGGGCGCCGTCTGTCGAAGAGGAGGAGTTCCGGTCGATGCGAGTTCCAGCAGCACGGGATGACGGATATCGGGACCGCCGGGAGGCCGGGAGGGTTCTCGCGGAGTCTTTGCGCCAGTACACAGCCTGTCCCGAGGCGATCGTCCTTGCCCTGCCCAGAGGAGGCGTTCCCGTCGCCTGGGAGGTCGCCCGCGCACTCCGCCTCCCACTCGATCTTCTCCCGGTTCGAAAACTGGGTGTCCCGGGTCACGAGGAGCTCGCCTTTGGCGCCCTTGCTCCCGGAGGCGTTCACGTCCTCAACTCTGGTCTGGTCGAATCGCTCGGCCTCGATCAGCGAATGATCGACAGGGTAGTGGCCCGGGAGATGCTGGAGCTCGACCGCCGGGAAGCGCTCTATCGGAGAGGTCGGGCCCCGCTGCTTGTCACGGGCCGGGTCGTCCTGCTCGTCGATGACGGACTCGCTACCGGGGCCACTATGCGGGCGGCCGTTCAAGCCCTCCTTCGCCAAGCCCCCCACTCGATCATCGTGGCCGTCCCTGTCGCTCCTCCCGCCAGCTGCCTCTTCTTTGACCGCCTCGCGTCCAATGTCCAGTGTGTCTGTCCATTGCAGCCAGACGATTTTGACGCGGTTGGGGAGTGGTACCAGGACTTCTCTCAGACGAGCGACCAGGAGGTCCTCGATCTGCTGGCACAGACCGACGGGGGGAACAGTCAAGCCCCCGTGCCCGCTCCCTGACGGTGTCCCCTCTGCACTTCCAGTGTTTCTATCTGGGGTGGCGGGTCGAGTCGCACATCCGGGTCGGCTCGCGCCCTGCTTGAAACCGCCGCGTCGTCGTTGGACAGAGCCCCGCCACTGGAAGCAGTCCCGTCTTTTCACAGACAGTCAGCTTGCTCAGGCTGCTGGAGACGAGCCGCAAGGTCACGTTGGTTTCTGAAAGAAAACAAACACAGGTTCTTTTGGC
>JBEIJP010000205.1:0-5687 GCA_040380245.1 Acidobacteriota bacterium
AGCGACCGTGCCCCCGGCGCGAGGCCGGCCGGGAGGAGAACCGACCGCGAGTACTGGCTATCGCCAGCACTCGCGTCGCCCTGCTGCCCATCGTCGAGGAGCGAGAACGTCGCCGACCCACCGACGGAGCGCAAGTCCGCCACGACCTGGATTCCCGTACTCGCCGGCCGCTCCCCGGGCGTGACCGTCGCGACCAACTGCAACACGCTCCCTGCCAGCACCGGATCGGGAATCGCCTGCGCCGTCACCTGCGGCGGCGTCGGGGCGTTGCACGGAGCGAGCGGTGTGCCGCGGTTGCGCGGAAGGGGGGCCTGCGGCAGAAAGTCCGAACCGTTCTGATCGTTGTCGGTGCAGCCCCCTTCGCGGCGGGCAACCGCCGTCGTGCTCCCTGGGGCTGGGCCGCGCGCACTTCCCTCAAAGCAGTTTGTCGAGGATCCATACCCGACGAGGTCGATGACGGTCTGTCCTGCCGGGCAGCCCGAGGTTGAGCCGGGCACGGTGTCGGTCCTGGTGAGGAGGACCTTCCCCGCCGTCGCCGCCATGGCGATCGTCCCGATGGCATCCGGAGTCGGTAAGGCGATCCCGCTCCCTCCTCCGGAAGCCTGCTGAATCAGGTAGCGTTGTCCGGGTTGCAGGGTCCCACCCAGAAGTGTCCGTTGCCAGGTAGTCCCGGTCGCTGACGCGTAGTGGATGGCCCATCCCGTCAGATCGACCGTCACGCCCCCCCGATTGAACAGTTCGATGAAGTCGTGGCGGTAGGGGGCTCCGCTATTCCCCCCTGCCCCGTACACCTGACTGATCACGATCAATGGCGTGGAGACAGCCGCCTCCCTCCTCATCCAGCCGTGACCAAACCAGAGAACAAGCAGTGCCAATCCCACTCTGCCCAGTCGCCCTGCGCGCATATGCCCCCCTTGGCCCGGTGGGAGCAGGAACGTCGCCCACACCGCGACCGACACCTCGGGGTGGCGAAAGTGTGCTGGTTGGTTATTTCAGTTGTTCTTTCCGGGTTGGCTAAGATGGCCCGGATCTCGATAATCTTCGACTCGGCAAGTGTAGTCGACGAACGGAGAGAAGGTCAATCAGGCAGAGACCTTTCATAAATTGTCCAGGAACAAAGACCGTTTGCCGCCGTCCGGCGAGTGATTGGGGGAACCCCCCGGAGTCCCCTGCCTTTGCGGATCGGTTGTCGGTCGCGTATCATCCATTTTTGATCAGCCTTGGCTGTGCCGGTCTTCAGTCTGCTTAAAAAGCCTGGACCGGTTGGGAAGTTGAGTGGACCGCCCAGGTCCGTTATCGGCGAAAGGAGTCCCGGGAGGCCGTCTGCCCGGACGAGAGAGCGAGCATGGAAGAGACCACCGATCGTGTCATCACCCACCTCATCCCTGCCGCCGGTGTGGAAGGAGGAGAGATCCTGCTTTCCTGCAAGGGGTACCTTACCAGCCAGCCGGCGTACTGTCGTGTCTGGCTAGGCAGACAGGAGGGGCGGCTGGTCAGCGCCTCCCCGTCACGGGTGGTCGCTTCGATTCCGGAGACGCCCCTTGGCGAAAGCGGCGAAGAGATCCGCCTGGTCGATGAAGGAGGGGCGATCTCCGCGCCGTTCGTGCTCGGCCGCAAACTGGCGGAGCACCTCCACCCAGTCGCCAATCCCGCGATCGATCCCGAAGACGGGAGCATCATTGTCACCCTCTCGGGTTCGCGAGGGCAGAAAGTTCCAAACTCGCTCTTCCGGATCAGTCATCATGGATCTGAGACCTCTGTGACCCCGATCGAAGCAGAGATCGTCAATCCAACCGGCCTCGCCTTCTCCCGGGAGGGAGACCTCTACGTCACCAGCCGGTTGGATGGAACCCTCCTCCGCGTCAGCCCGTTCGGCGAGGTGCAGACGATTGCGACGGATCTGGGCGTCGCCACCGGAATCGCCATCGACAGACGTGGAGAGATCTATGTCGGAGATCGCAGTGGGCGCATTCTCCGGGTCAATGAGTTGGGGGAGTCCCGCCCCGTCGCCTCGATCGAGCCGAGCGTTTCGGCCTTCCATCTCGCCTTTGGGCCCGATGGTGCGCTCTATGTCACGGGCCCGACCGTCTCTTCCTACGAGAGTATCTACCGGATCGACCTCGTCGACGAGGCCTTGACGGGATCAGGTCTTCCCCGTCTCCACGCTTCCCCGTCTTTCGAGGGCGGCGCTGGAGCCCGAGTCACCCGCTTCTTCACCGGCCTGGGCCGCCCACAAGGGCTCGCCTTCGACATCGAGGGAAACCTCTATGTGGCCGCCTCCCTGCGGGGGCACCGTGGGATCATTCGGATCTCACCCGACGGTCGGAGAGCGGAGGTGGTCGTCGCCGGGGGAGCGCTCGTCGGGCTTGCCTTTGATCGAAATGGGAATATGATCGTCACCGGCACCGAGCGGGTCTATTCCCTGCCCCTCGGAATTGTCGGGCTCTGAGCGAGTCTTCTCGGCCAGGATCCTCCCTCCTCTTCCGGCAGAAAAGCCTGCAGAGAAGTCTCTTGAAGACGGAGGCGCCAGCGGCTCAGGAGCGCCACCCGGCGAAAAACAGAGCCCACTCCCTCTTCTGAAAGGAGTTGCCTCTTCCTGCCTGCGATCTCCAGCTGGAAGAGACGCCTGTGGTCGGGGAATTCTTCATTCGGCTGTTCGCGAGTTGAGACAGAGGGGAGAGCAGTAACGCCATGGATCATGTTCAAAATCTACGGAAGACAGGAGAAGCGGGAGAGGTTCCAACGGAGACGGGACATGGCTCCCCACTGGCCCCCCGGGTGTCGCCGTCCTCTTTGGAAGAACGGGCTCTCGCCGGCGAGGAGCGGCTGCGATCGCTCCTGCGGAAGATGGGTTCGGTAATTGTCGCCTACTCCGGCGGCGTCGATAGCGCCTACCTCGCCTGGGCGGCGACCCGAGAACTGGGAGAACGGGCGCTGGCCATTACCGGAGAGAGCCCCAGCTATCCCGATTTTCAGCGTCAGGACGCCCTCGCCGTCGTCAACCAGTTCGGAATCGCTCACGAATTCATCCTCACGGAAGAGATAGACGATCCGAACTACCAGGCCAACCCGGTCAATCGCTGCTATTTCTGCAAGCACGAACTCTTTTCCAAGCTGGGGCAGATCGCGGCCCAGCGTGGCTATGCCGTCGTCTGCGATGGCAACAACGCCGATGACATCGGGGACTATCGCCCGGGACGCCAGGCGGCCCAGGAGCTCGAGGTTCGCAGTCCCCTGCAGGAGGCCGGTCTGACCAAGGAAGAGATCCGGTGGCTCTCCCGGAGAGCTGGTCTGCCGATCTGGGACCGGCCCGCTTCGGCCTGCCTCTCATCCCGCATTCCATACGGGATGCCCGTGACCATCGAGAAGCTGTCCCGGATTGAGCAGGGAGAGGCCATACTCCGTGCCAGTGGATTTCAGCAGATGCGCGTCCGTCACCACGGAGACCTCGTCCGCTTAGAGATCGCTCCGGAGGAACTCCCACGTGCCCTGACGATGGAGATGGCGCGCCATCTGACCCAGGCGTTCCAGTCACTCGGATTTCAGTACGTCACCCTCGACCTCCAGGGGTACCGGACCGGCTCACTCAACGCCCGGATCGACCCCCGCCCCAATTCGTGAGCCAACGACCACCTGTGTGCCATTCCAGGATCCAACCCCTTCGCCAATCAGAGGCTACCTGCCAGCCCGGATCGGGCCTTGAGCGGACGCAGCCGCTTTTGCGAGAGACACGGCTGACCCGTGCCCAAGAGCCCCGCCGACCAACAGAGAGAAGGAGATTTTGTGACTGCGTACGTCGATGATACCCGCGTCATTCGCGGAGAGAATCCTTTTGAATCGATGATGTCACGTTTCGATCACGCCGCGCGACTGCTCGAACTCAATCCCGACATCTATAAGGTTCTTCGTGTTCCCAATCGGGAGTTTACCGTCTACATCCCTGTCTTTATGGACAACGGCTCGATCGAGGTCTTTACCGGGTACCGCGTCCAGCACAACTTCGCGCGCGGTCCCGCCAAGGGAGGAATCCGGTACGCCCCGGATGTCACCCTCGACGAGGTTCGGGCCCTCGCCGCCTGGATGACCTGGAAGTGCGCGGTCGTCAACATCCCCTTTGGCGGCGCCAAAGGGGGGATCATCTGTGATCCGGCGCATATGTCCAAGTCCGAGCTGGAGCGATTGACCCGCCGGTACACCGCGGAGCTGATCGATGTCATCGGCCCGGAGCGCGACGTCCCGGCTCCCGATATGAACACCAACGAACAGACCATGGCCTGGATCATGGACACCTACTCGATGCACGCCCGCCACACCGTCACCGCGGTGGTCACCGGCAAACCCATCGACCTGTCCGGATCGAAGGGTCGCCTCGAAGCGACCGGGCGCGGACTCCTCATTGTGGTCGATCAGGCCGTCGAGAAACTTGGGTTGAAGGTCTCCGACACCCGGGTCGTCATTCAGGGTTGTGGAAACGTCGGGGGAACCGCCGCGCAGTTGATGCACGAGCGGGGCTACAAGGTCATCGCCATCTCAGACATTCACGGCGGGATTCATAACGCCAACGGACTCGACATCCCAGAAGTTCTCCGACACCTCTCGACGCACCGAACACTGGAGGGCTACCCGAACGCCAGCTCCATCTCGAATCACGAACTGCTCGAGCTGGAGTGCGAGGTTCTCATCCCGGCGGCCACCGAGAACCAGATCACCAGCCACAATGCCAATCGGATCAAATGCCGGATTCTCGCCGAGGGCGCCAACGGTCCGACAACCGCTACGGCGGACGAGATCCTCGAGCGGAACGGGGTCTTCGTCCTCCCGGATATTCTCGCCAACGCCGGCGGGGTCACCTGCAGTTATTTTGAATGGGTGCAGGATCGCATGGGCTACTTCTGGAAAGAGTCGATGGTCAACGAACGCCTGCAGGATGTCATGGAGGACAGCTTCCGTGATGTCATCAAATACGCCGAGACCCACCAGGTCAACAACCGGATCGCCGCTTATATGCTGGCCATTGCCCGGGTAGCCTATGTCACCCAGATTCGAGGGATCTACGCCTGATCGCCATGGCTCGCCAGCTGGCGGCAGGTCGACCACGGACAGGGGGAGCCTGTCTGGAGGAAGGGCCCCTCAGCGACTGGGGGCTCTCCTTCCGGGATATTTCCGTCTCCTGGTGGCCAACGCAGAATTGACTTGGTATTCTTGATCGGGTAGATTGAAGGCGTTGTAATTTGTCAAGATACTATTGTCAAGATACCAATAGTAGGCTTTACCTCTGGTCATTGCGCTTCCAGAATCGCCGTAGTTGAATCGACACTGTTGCACTGCTCCAGTCGATCGGTTCTACTGCCTGACTTTCTCGGGCGACTTCCCGCTCTGACCTGGTTAGTGGCAATGCACCTGCTACTTGGCGCCGGTTGAGTTGCCGGTTGAGTTGCCGGTTGAGTTGCCGATTGGTACCTGAAGAAGAGTCAGGTGAACATGGCATGACCTGATGGCCCAGCCGGCAACCGCGAACCGAGTGCGATTGAGCAAGATCTGGCAAGCGCTGACAAGCGCAGTTCATTTGAAGACGAGAACTGGGATTGAACCTGATCAGGGCAGATCATCTCCGCACAGATGATCTCGAGACCAAAGGTTTTTAGTTTTTAATATTGACGACCTCAAGACAGACGAACGCTGCAAAT
>JBEIJP010000206.1:0-5670 GCA_040380245.1 Acidobacteriota bacterium
GACAGAGCTCGAACATCTCCTCCAGTACGAAGAGCACACGGCCGGGGGGATCATGACGACCGAGCTGATGCAGCTCGACCCAGGCTGGACGGTGGGAGAAGCGCTCAAGCACATTCGCGCCGTGGCCCGGGAGAAAGAGTCGATCTATGCCTGCTTCGTACTCGATCCACCGACCGGTCAACTGCTGGGGTCTGTCTCGCTGCGGGACCTGGTCATGGCAGAGATGCATCAACCGGTGACCGAGGTCATGCGGCGCAAGCCGGTCACCGTCAACGCCCTCGACGACCAGGAGACGGTGGCCAAGAAGATCGCCAAGTACGACCTGCTCGCCGTGCCGGTGATCAATGACGAGGGGGCGGTCCTCGGGATCGTGACGGTCGACGATGTGATCGACGTCTTCATCGAGGAGCAGACCGAGGACATCCTGCGGATGGCGGCAGTGCAACCCGGCGCACTCGATCGTCCCTACTTCGACAACCCGGTCTTCCGTGTCGTCCGCAAGCGAATCGGCTGGCTCCTCTTTCTCTTCGTCGCGGGAACATTGACGAGCAAGGTCCTGCACAGCTACGAGGAGGAGCTCAAGGTGGTGGTCGCCCTCAACTTCTTCGTCCCCCTCCTGATTGGAACCGGGGGAAACGCGGGGGCACAGACGGTCATGACGGTCATCCGGAGCCTCTCCCTCGGGGAGATTGGCGTCCGGCACGCATGGCGGGTCGTCCTGCGGGAGGGGATCACCGGGCTGTTGGTCGGCCTCCTCCTCTCGACGGTGGCGCTGGGACAGGCCTACTGGATTACGCACGATCTCCTCCTGGCCGTGACCATTGCCGCGACAATCTGTGCCATCTGCGTCTGGTCGACCGCGGTCGGAGCGATCATTCCGATCCTGGCGGACTCGATCGGGCTCGATCCAGCCCTGCTCTCTGCCCCCCTGATCACCACCCTGGTCGACGCGACCGGTCTTCTCATCTATCTCTCGATCGCCCGGGTCATCCTTAGTCAGATTTGAATCGTGGAAGAAGGGAGGGAGCGTCATGCGGAAGCGCACATCGTCGAGGTGGAAGTCAGGGTTGATGCTCCTCGTCCTCGCCGGAGCCCTGGGGTGGGAGGAGCTCAGGCCCGGAGGCGAAGGGGCTCTTGGAATGGCACGGGAGGCGCTGCCGATCCCGCTCGGACTTCCGGCGGATACGTGGACCTTCTACGTCCCTGCGAGCAATCCCCTGTCGGCGGAGAAGGTCGCGCTTGGCAAGCGGCTCTTCTTCGATCCGTCCTTGTCGGCCGATGGGAAGATCTCCTGCGCCAGTTGCCACCAACCCGAGCGGGGCTTTGCCGACGCCGAGCCGCTCGCTGTCGGGATCGGGGGACGCCGAGGGACACGGAATTCGATGAGCCTCCTCAACGTCATCTACAATCCAGCCCAGTTCTGGGATGGACGGACGGACACGCTGGAGCAACAAGCCCTCGAACCCCTGACCCATCCGGACGAGATGGGCAATCGAAGTCTCGCCGAGGTCCTCGCACGATTGCGCGGAGACGCCGAATACCGCGCGGGCTTTCGCGCCGCGTTCGGGGAGAACCAGGCCATCGACGCGCCGCGCCTGGCCATGGCCCTCGCGAGCTATGAACGCACGCTCGTCTCGGGCAACTCCCCCTTCGACCGCTTCCAGGCTGGAGACGAGACCGCGCTCAGCCCGGCGGCACGACGCGGACTCTCGATCTTCCGGGGCCGCGGACGATGCTCTCGCTGCCACGTCGCGACCGAACAACAGCCGCTCCTGACCAATTTCGCCTACCAAAATACCGGCGTCGCGGCCGGGCACCCATCCTTTGATCGGCTGGCCCGATTGGCGGCGCGCCGCATCGAGCTGTCCCCCTCCCCTCGGCCGCTCGTCGAGATGGAGGGGATCGCGGGCAGCCACGAGCTGGGGCGCGCGCTCCGATCCGGACTGCTCTTCGAACTGGGATCGTATCGCACACCTTCGCTGCGCAATGTCGCGTTGACAGCGCCGTATTTTCACGATGGGAGCGCGACGAGCCTGGGCGATGTCGTCCGCTTCTACAATGGCGGGGGGCGGAGCAACCTCAATCTGGACGAAGAGCTGCATCCGCTGGGACTGTCTGTCAATGAGGAGAGGGACCTCGCGACCTTTCTCGAAGCCTTGACTGGAACCCCTCCCGTCGATCTTTTTCCGGTAAGGGGAGTCCCGCCGCCTGCGGAGTCGCGGACTCCCCAGCTCCGACCAACCCGCTAATCCCTTTCCTGCCCACGGCTCTGCGAAAAGCGACGGCGGCCTGGCACTGGACGAGTGGTCATGTACGACGCTGAAGCCAACGACTGACACCATTGCTCAGGGTCGTCATCTCTTGCAGCCGCAACAGGCGCGCAACTCCCACAAAAACGAGAAGACCACTGCCGATCGATCCGCCCACCAGGACAAGACGGGAGAGAAGATCGGCGTGCCCGATCCACTGACCAAGCCCCCGGCTGACCAGGAAGCAGATCCCTCCCATGACAGTGGAAGCCAGCATCACCCGCCAGAAGGTGGAGAGCAGACGCCCGCCCTCGATGCCGCCTAGCCGATGCCGCAGGGCAAGCAAGAGCAGCAGAAAATTGACGATCGAAACAACGGAGATCGAGAACGCCAGGCCACGATGTCCAATGCGCCAGACATCCACGGTGAACCAGGCCACCAGATAGTTGATGACGATCGAGACGAGGCTGACCAGCATCGGTGTCCGCGTCTCTTTCAGCGCAAAAAAGGAGGGAACAAGAACCCGGACCGCCGAGTAAGCGGTCAGGCCTACCGCATTCAAGCAGAGAGCGATCGCCGTCTGTCGGGTGTCATCGGCATCGAACAGGCCCCGCTCGAAGATCAGGGCGATGATCGGCTCGCTCAGCACGATCAATCCCACCGCCGAGGGGATCGTCAGAAAGAACGTGAGCCGCAACGAAGAAGCAATCGTCCGACGAAATTCGAGGAGATTGTCGAGGGCCGCCGCCCGGGAGGCCACGGGCAGGGTAGCGGTCGAAATCGCCACCCCAAAGATCCCAATCGGCAGGTAGATCAACCGGAAAGCGTACGAAAGCCAGGAGACCGGGCCCTCTCCCAACCCGGAGGCAAATCTGGTATTGACAAAGACATTGATCTGCAGGGCGGCCGAGGCGATGATCGCTGGCGCCATCAACCGCATCATCTGCCGTACCCCCTCATCCCGCAGACTGAAGATGGGCTTCCACCGATAACCGACCTGTTGCAGACTGGGGACTTGCACCAACCATTGGAGCATTCCGCCCAGCAAGGTCCCGATCGCCATCCCGACAATCGCCGCGCCAGCCTCATCGGCTGAGCGGGCCTCACCTCGGATGACCGCTTCGACATAATGGGGAGCGAGGTACCAGGCACAGCCTACCCCACCGATGATCGATCCCACATTGAACATGGTTGATGCCGAGGCGGGTATGCCATAGGTGTCTTTGGCATTGAGGACGCCCATGGCCACCGTCGCCAATGAGACCATGATCAGAAAGGGGAACATAATCCGCGTCAAGCGGACAGCCAGCGAGTAGGTCAATTCGCCCGTCGCTACCCCGTTCGAGCTGGTGGACGGATCGATCAAGAGGTTGACGACCTGGGGCGCGAAGAGGATTCCCGCCCCGACGATCACCGTCAGGATCAGGACCAGCCCATTATTGACCAGGTTGGCGAGACGCCACGCCGCCGCTTCCCCTTCCTGCGTGATCTTTCGCGAGAAAGTGGTCACAAACGCCGCCGAGAGGGCGCCTTCGGCGAAGAGATCACGCAGCAGATTCGGGATCCGGAACGCGATAATGAACGCGTCCATCGCATAGCCTGCGCCAAAGAAGGTAGCGAAGACCTGCTCGCGGACGAGGCCAAAGAGGCGACTAACCATGACCGCCACCCCGACGACTCCAGCGGAATGAGCAACGCCCTTGCGACTTTCTTGGAGAGAAGGTGGCGAGGCGAGATCCGTTTGATTGGTAACTTCACTCATGGGATCGGTTAGCCTCGATCAGCAAGAACATGATGGCTTTCTGCGTATGGAGTCGGTTCTCTGCCTGGTCATAGACGACAGCGGAGGGGCTGTCGATCACCTCGGCGTCGACTTCATCCCCGCGATGCGCCGGAAGGCAGTGCATAAAGAAGGCGCCAGGCGCCGCTCCCTTCATCAATTGGCGGGTCACGCGGTAAGAGGAGAAGATCTCACGACGCCGTTCCGTCTCCGCCTCGAACCCCATCGAGGCCCAAACATCCGTATAGACCGCCTGCGCCCCCTCGACGGCGAGGAGCGGGTCGTTAACGACTTCGATCTTCGCCCCGGTACGCCGGGCCTCCCGCCGCGCGAGGCGTACGACCGAGGCGTCAGGTTCGTAGCCCTTGGGGGTTCCGACCCGCATCTCGATCCCCAACTTGGCGGCTCCAAAGATGAGGGAGTGGCAGGTGTTGTTCCCATCTCCGACATAGGCCATTCGGAACCCCCGCAGATCAAGCCCGACCTTCTCGGTCAACGTGAAGTAGTCGGTCAGCCCCTGGCAGGGATGGCTGCGCTCGGACAGCCCGTTGATCACCGGAACCGAGGAATAGGCCGCCAGCTCGACGACCGTCTCGTGGCTGTAGGTCCGCGCAACGATGATGTCAACCCAGCGCTCAAGGTTGAGCGCCATATCCTTGACCGACTCGCGTTCGCCCAGCCGAACGCCCTGGTGATCCAGGTAGACGCAGGAAGCCCCCATCTGGGTTGCCCCCAGATCGAACGTCACCCGTGTGCGAAGACTCGGTTTTTCGAAGATGAGGGCGACGCTGCATCCCGCGAGCGCTTCACGGTATGCCTTTGGATCACGCTTGACGTCGGCGGCCACAGAGAAGACCCGACCAACCTCTTTCGGGGTAAAGTCGTGGAGTGAGATCAGATCGGTCAAGGCCACAGGCTTATTCTCCTCTATTCCAGGTGAGTGCCATTACAGATGATCAGGCCACTACTTACATGTACATTATTTGCGCTGAACAAACCAGATTCCGGACAACAACAGGAGCACCCCAACGATACGCGAGGGGGTAATCGACCGGACAGGCAACCCGAAGAGGCCATAATGGTCGAGAATTACCGCTCCGGCGAGCTGGCCAATCATAATTGTGGCGGTAAAGAGGGCCGCTCCGGTGTGGGGAATCACCAGCACGCCCGACAGGACAATCAAGACACCGATGCAGCCACCGCACCAGGCCCACCAGGGGGCGCGCAGTGCCTCTCGCCAGACCCCCTCCTGGCCGAGCCGGGGTGGAGACCCCGATGACGAGCGTCAAGGCCACCAATCCAACCAGAAAGTTGATTCCCGCGCTGTAGAGCGGATGGCCCACGAAGGTTCTCATCCGGGCATTCATCGCCGCCTGGGCGGGAATCAGGAGTCCCGCAAGAAATGTGACCACCAGCCATCCTGCCTTCATCGCTGTTCACCCCTTCGTTGCCAGCACTGACTCTTCCCTTTCAAAGAAAGAGACCGGGTCTTCGGAAGGAACGATCGAAAGCTCCCCTCGAAGATCCCGGTCCGGCGCCATCAATCCCTTTAAGACAACCCCGATCAGCGCAACGAGACAGCGCCTGAAGTGCCCAGTGTGTCGAGGTTGAGCTTGAGGTTCCAGTTGTCGTTCGACTTCA
>JBEIJP010000207.1:0-5620 GCA_040380245.1 Acidobacteriota bacterium
GCCACCTTACGCCTCGCCCAGGTCGCCTATTTGAGGGATGATCTGGAGGCGGCGATGCTGGCCTTCGGACAGGTGCTGGAGCGGTCTCCGGATCCCTTGATCAAGCGGATTGCCCAGTTGGGAATGGTCGACTGTTATGAGCGGGTTCTCCGCTTCGATGAGGCTGTGGCGCTTCTCCAGGCGATCAATAGCGACCTGACGGCTGGGACTCGTGAGCAGGAGCAACTTCAGCGGCGAATAGCCGAGATGCGCGAGCGTCAACGACAGCGGTTGACCGGCTCCGGAGCAGATAGGTTAGGGGCCCCGTCCCCTTCCGGCAAGCGAGGCCAATAGGTCCCTGCTTCCCTGACTTCCCACGTGAGACCACGGTGGAGAGGAGAATCGCCTGAGATGCCCCCCCCCCGGGAGAGACGCACGGGGGGAGATCGATGAGAGGAGGGGGGGTGTGGTCATGGCGGGTCAGAAAAACGGTCGAGCGGGAAGGCCCCAGGCGTCCGGCGCACCGTTTAAGTCCGCTCCGAAGGGAAAGCCGTCCCTGGAGAAGAAGCCAGCCCGTAAGAAGACCGAAAAAGCTCCGCCAACCAACATCGAGAAGACAGGCTACGAGGTCGCCTATCTGGATGAGCTCGTTCGACGGGAGCAGCTGATCGAGTTGGTCATGCAGACTGGCGAGATCCTGCGGGGATTCATCCGTTACTACGATCGGGACATCTTCAGTCTGGGCCCGGCCGACGGTGGGCCGAAGCTGTTGTTGCGGAAAGAGGGTATCCGCTACCTCTATGAGGTGCCGGATCGCGAGGACTGAGAACGACGGAGGGCAGGGGATGCGCCACGGAATCCGCTGGAGTAGGGGCAAACGGAGGGATCGGGGGCGCCTCGCCAAAGGTGTCCTGTGGCTGTTGCTCGCTGCCGGAATCTCCGTCGCCGCACAGACGGCAAATCGTTCCGGGCAGGTTCTCGGGGAGGGCAACCAGCCCGTTACTGGCGCACGATTGGTGATCCGCAACTCGACCGGGTGGGAGGTAGAGCGCCAGGAGACCGATGGGGAGGGCCGTTTCGAGTGGGGAGACCTGCCGGCTGGGGCCTACTCTGTCACGGTCGAACGGGCGGGCTTTCAAACCCGAACGGTCCCGGTGACGGTCCAGGCTGGCCCAGCGGGGGCCCGGATAGAGATCCGCCTGCGCCTTGAACCATTGCGGGCAGAGGTGACGGTGACGGCCGAGCGGGGGGCCATCGTGGAGACGGAGCGTTCCCCGGCTCAGGTGGTCGCCCGTGAAGAGGACCGGTTGAGCAGGTTGCCGCTGCCGACCATTGGCCATGCCCTCGAAGCAAGCCCCGGGATCCTCCTGCAACAGACGACCTATGGACAGATCTCTCCTTTTCTACGGGGATTGACCGGGTATCAGGTCCTCAACCTGGTCGATGGATTGCGCTTCAACAATTCGACCTTCCGCTCGGGCCCCAACCAATATCTTGCCTATTTGGAGCCGTCCCAGGTGCAGCGCCTGGAGGCGATGCTTGGCCCATCCAGCGCCCAGTATGGCAGTGACGCGATGGGGGGAGTGATCCAACTGCTGACCGATTCTCCGCAGTTTCGGCGGCGCGGCGAGGCGGTCTGGCGCGGGGAGGTGGGCCTCTTTGGCGCTTCCGCGGACCTCTCAGGCGGAGGGAACGTCAAGGTGACGGCGGGCACCGACCGGATTGCCTGGCTGGGAGGGCTGAATGGTCGCCGCCATCAGGATCTGCGCCCTGGGCAAGGGATCGATTCGCGCCACGTCTTTCGGCGACTCTTTGGCCTCTCGGCGGAGCAGGTCCGGGCGCTGACGGGGGACCGCCTGCAGGACACCGGGTTTCACTCCGTGGGAGGTCATACCAAACTGGCCGCTCGCCTCGCCCGGGACCAGTTTCTGACGGTTCGGTATCAGCACAGTCGCCTCGGGGAAGTCCGCGCCTACAAGGATCTCTGGGGAGGGCTCGGACGACTGCAGTCCCACTTCGATCCACAGGCGCTCCATTTTCTCTACGGCCGTTATGAGAAGTTGGGGGTGGGCTGGCTGGACTCCCTCACCGGGACGTTCTCCCTCAACTCCCAACAGGATGGTTCGCTGCGCCAGGGGCAGCGCGTCACGGATCGCGTCGTCCGGGATGAGAACCGGGTCGACGCCTTCGGGTATGTCCTGCAGGCGACGACGCACCTCGGCAGCCGGCAGGTTCTCGTCTTTGGCGGTGAGATCTACGACGAGCGGGTAACGGCGCGACGCGACGAGACAGACCCGCTCCTCGGGCGGACATCCGAGCGTCGGGCCCTCTACCCGAACGGATCCCGCTACACGACCAGTGGCCTCTTCACCCATCATACCTGGGACCTGATCCGCCGGGCTGACTCGGCTCCCCTGCGTGCCACGATCGGGCTGCGCTATACCGGAATCGGCTTTCGCACCTTTGCCGACCGCAATCGAGGGGCGGATGGGGCCAATCTCGGGGTGATCGACTCTTCGTCGCGGTTCGACGATCTGACCTACCAGGCAAGCCTCGCCTGGCAGATCCTGCCCACCTGGGGAGTCCACGTTCTGACCGGTCGCGGGTTTCGCGCTCCGAACCTCAACGATCTCGGCGCCCTCGGGCTCAACGACCTTGGCTACGAGATTCCCGCGGCGAGCGCGGTGGGCCTCGGCGGGTTGATTGGCATCAGCGATGGCGAGGGAGTGGGAAGCAATGGCCGTGGGGTTACGGCGCTTCAGCCAGAGCGGTTGTACAACTACGAGGTCGGAACCAGTTGGCGATTTTCCCGCCTGACTGGGCGGATCCAGGTCTTCCAGGCGACCCTCGAGGATCCGATCGTGCGGCGCACGCTGCTCTTTCCCGCCAACGCGGTCCCGACAACACTCGCCGGGTTGGCCGTGACCCCAATCTCCCCGACGGCAGTGCAGCGTGTTCAACAAGTGGTCAGTGTCGCGACCTCGTTCGACCCCCGAGCCGTCAAGGCGTTTCTCAACGACGGGCGGGCCCGTTACGCCGGAATCGAGTCCCACCTCCGCCTGGTGCTGACGCGCGCCGTCTCGCTGGAGAGCGGCTACTCCTTCCTTGTCGGACGGGAACTCGACCCCAATCGCTTCATTCGCCGACTGCCTCCCCAGCAGGGAAGCCTGAGCCTGCGGTTCCAGCCGGCCGGCCGCTGGTGGGTCGAGATGAGTGGGCAGTGGAACGGACGGCAGGAACGGCTCAGCGGGGGAGATCTGACCGATGAGCGGATGGGGGCAGCTCGACGTCGCCGGGATATCTCGGACTTCTTCCAGGGAGCCCTGGTGCGTCCCTTCCTTGACGCGGGGGCAGACCGACGTCTGGGCACGGCCGATGATCTCTTCCAGCCGACCGGTGAGACACTCGCCGCCATTCGCGATCGGGTGCTTCCGCTCGGTGCGGTTCGTCAGGGAGTGCGGGTGACCGATGACAATACCCGGGTCCCGCTCTGGACGGAGACGAAAGGCTTTGCCGTCTTTCACGCCACGACCGGGTATCGGTTTGGGGAGCGATGGGCTCTCACCCTGGCCCTCCGCAACCTCCTCGATCGGAACTACCGCTTTCACGGCTCCGGGATCGACGAAGCGGGCCGGCAGGTCTTTCTCGGGCTCCGCTTCTCTTTTTGATGGCGGCCGATCCGTGGATTCGTCGAGACCGAAGGCCCGAATCGACGGAGCCGGGATCGTCGCCGCGCGCCCGACGTCACGGAGAAATGTCCGCCGCCGGCTGGCGCTCCTCCAGGATCACGTCTCGCCGGATTTCGGGTGGAAGCTCACTCCATAAAGGGATGGCCGCGGGGAACTCGCCCCGCGGCCACCTCTGTTCAGCCTCCCAACCGACTCTCCTCAGAACTCCAGCTTGAGCGCGCCCTGAAGACTGCGATTGTCGGCAATTGTCGATCGGATCTGGCCGGCGTTTGGATTTCCGATACTCGCGTTCGGGAAGCCAAAATACGGCGTGTTGAAGAGATTGTACGCCTCGAAGCGGAACTGGAAGCGTACCCTCTCGGTCAGATTGAACGACTTGGCCAGCGAGCCGTCGACGTTGAAATTGCCCGGCGCGTAGAGAACTCCACGCGAGGTGTTGCCATAGGTGTTGGGCGGCGGCGCAACGAAAGCGTTGATGTCGAACCAGCGGTCGGTCGTCGGATTGTCCAGACGTCCGCTCGCGATCCGATTCGGCCAGCTCGGCGCGCCGTTGTTGACTCCGTTCTGCAGGGTCACGCTGAAGGGCCGACCGGTGGTCGCGGTCACGATCCCGGTCGTCTGCCAGCCACCCAGGATCCACGCGCCAATCCCGCTCGTCAGATACTTCCGACCCCGGCCAAAAGGCGACTCATAGACCGTGCTGAAGACCAGTCGGTGGCGCGCGTCATAGCCGGACGGACCGCGGCCCGCCTTGACGTTGGTGTAGGTCTGCGGATTGCCGACCGCCCCGCCGCCGCTCGCCGGTGAAGCGCCATAATCGAGCGACTTGCTCAAGGTGTAACTGACCAGAAAGTTCGACCCATCTGAGAAACGCTTGTTGGCCTTGATCAGCATACCATTGTAGCTCGATGAGTTGCGGTACTGGGCGATGTTGATGTTCGGGATGTTGCTCAACGGCTGAACCAGGCGGCGCGAGGCGATCGTCCCGCTTCCCGGCAGTACCTCGTTGATGTTGTAGAAGACCGGGATGTGGATTCCCCGGCTGCCGGCGTACCCGATCTCGAGCACAATGGTGTTGGTCAGCGCGCGCTCGATGTTGAGACCATAGGACTGGGCGTAGGGCGTTAAGTTCGAGAACTCGTGCCCGATGATCGTCGGCGCCGGCGTCACCGCGTTGAGCGCCGCCGTCGTCGTCGGCTTGCTTGGCACTGGCGTCGGGAAGGGGCGGCCGAGGTTGACCAACGCTGGATTGTTGAAGTTCGCCGGCGTCACTTCATTCTGGAAGGACTGCGAGACCGAGAGCGGAATGTTCTGGCCCAGCAGGTTGCCGGCCGCGTACGGCTCCGGGAAGTAGCTGATGCCATAACCGCCGCGGAGCACCGTCTTGGCGTTGCCAAAGATATCGTAGGCAAAGCCGAGCCGAGGTCCGAAGTTGCGGTAACGCGTCTCCTTCCCGGCCGAGCGTGAATAGCCCTCCTGCCCGGCGTAGATCAGCCGCAGGGCCTTCGGATCGAAGTTGACAATCAGATCCCGGTTCTCGACATCCGGCGTGTAGATCTCGTACCGAATACCGGCGTTGACCGTCAGCCGGCTGGTCAGTTTGATGTCGTCCTGGATAAAGCCGGCAAACTCCTTGTTGGTCAGGTAGTAGTTCTCATTGAGGAACCCACGGGAGCCACTGATGACGTGCCCCAGGAGCAGCGTTGCCAGCCCGGTGCCGGTTCCATTGACCGCCGCCCCTGGCGAGAATGGCAGACGCGTGTACTCGTTGCCAATGGTGAGCGCACCGCGCGTATTCGACTGTGTAAATGGTGACGGCTTCCGAATCACCATATGGTAGCCAAGCTTGAGGGTATGTTTGCCAGCGATGTAAAAGAGATTGCTGGTGAACTGGTAGTGGGTCTGCTTTGGATTGACGGGCAGGAACGCCGGTCCGCCGCTCAGGCCGGTCA
>JBEIJP010000208.1:0-5614 GCA_040380245.1 Acidobacteriota bacterium
CGCTGGCGATTCACGACACCAGTTCGGTGGTGGGAGCGACGTTGCGCTATGGTCCTGAAGCGGTGGCGGTCGGCACGACGGTCAAGCTGACCCGGGCACTCTGGATCCTTCCTCTCGCGCTGGGGCTTTCGCTCTGGAGGGGATCGAAGAGAGCGGCGCCGTGGCCATGGTTCATCGTCTTTTTCCTGCTGGCCGCGCTGGCGGCCACCTACTGGACACCCGGCGCGGCAGTCTACCCCTGGCTGGTCCAGGCAGGTCGGATTGGGCTGTTGATCACCCTCTTTCTGATCGGAAGCGGACTGTCGCGAGAGACAGCCCGTCAGGTAGGGCTTCGTCCCCTGCTGCTGGGAGTGGTCTTGTGGATCCTGGTGGCGGGACTTTCGCTCTTCTTTCTTCGAGTCGGGTAGAGAGGGCAGCTCTCAGGCGGGGGGAGGGGTCAGCTTGACGGCGATCTGCCGAGCGGCGGCAAGGAGGGACTCCTCGTCGAGCGTCGTCACCCGGCCCCTCTCGTAGAGAACGCGACCATCGACCATCGTCCAACAGACATCGCGGCCGCTGGCGCTGAAGAGAAGCGTCGTCGCCGGGTCATAGAGGGGAGAAGTGGCGGGTTGGCATAGGTCGATGGCGATCAGATCGGCTCGCTTGCCGGGTTCGAGGGAGCCGATCTCGTCTTCGAGATGAAGGGCGCGGGCGCCCTCGATCGTCAGAAGACGCAGCATGAGATCGGCGTCAGGCCAGGCGGCGTCCCGGCCGTCTGCCCGATGGAGGAGTGCGCCGAACCGGGCCTCCTCGAGAAGATCTCCGCCATTGTTGCTCGCGACGCTGTCGGTTCCAAGACCCACCGCCAACCCTCCGGTCAGCCAGGAGCGTAATGGGGCGATCCCGTGTCCCAGCTTGGCGTTCGACTTCGGGCAATGGGCCAAGCGGACGCCGTGCGCCACCAGTCTGGGGGTCTCGGCTGGATCGATCGTCACCCCGTGGATCAGGAGCGGGGCGGTCGCCAGGACGCCCAGCCGATCGAGGTACTCGACCATCGAGCAACCAGGGGGGGCGAAGGGGATCTGCCGCGCCCGCAATGACTCTCCGAAAGCGCCGCTCCCATCGGTGAGGAGCTGCCGCTCGTCGCCGGACTCGGCGGCGTGGAGGGCAAGGTCGAAGCGCTGATCCTGCGCCCAACGGGCGACCCGCCGATAGAGGGAGGCCGAGACAGAGTAGGGAGCGTGGGGGGAGATCCCGACGCGAATGCGCCCGGCAACCCGAGCGGGACAGGAGGCCAGGAACTGATCGTGGTCGGCCAGCTTGCGTTGGAGTTGATCGAAGGCGGACTCGGCTTGCGCGGGATCCGGCCCAAAGCATTCCTGATAGACACTGCCTCGCAACCCCGATTCTGCCAGGGCTCTCAGCGGAGTCGGCGCATCGGCGGTATCGGCCAGCGTCGTCACCCCGGCGCGAATGGCTTCCAGACAGCCCAATCGGGCACTGACCAGCAGATCGTCGACAGTCAGACGTTCCGCCTTGAGGGCGACCAGCTCGCCGATCCAGCCGCGGAAGTCGCTTCGCTCGAGCCGCCCGCGCATGACCGTCAGCTCGAGGTGGCTGTGAACGTTGACCAGTCCGGGCAGCAGCGCGACCTCTCCCAGATCGGTGACCGGGGCATCGGGATATGCTTGAGAAAGCGGGGAGGCCTCCCCGACGGCGAGAAGACAGCCCCTGTCGATGACGACTGCCCCCTTGCTGATCGGAGGACTCGTCACGGGAAGAACCCATCGAGCGGAGAACAGCTCCATCCCAACCTCTTCTTCTGTCAGATTCCTTGCGGCCAGGTCCCCCGACGCAGGGGCCGCCAGTAGTGTTGCCGGGGGATCTGGGGATCCACCCCTTCGTAGGAGGCGCGCAACTGCTTCTCTCCCAAGAGATATCCTTGCAACCAGATCTCGGCCGAAAGCCATTGGCCCTGCTTCGGTTCACCCGACAGGTCACTTTGGTTGACCAGCACTTCCAGCGACTCGCTCCCCAGCGCCAGGCGAAAGGCGAGGAGGTGGTTGGTGGTCAGCGGATTATGAACCTCTCGCCAGGACAGGATCTCTCCACGCACACGGTAGTCGTTCTCGGCGGCCTGTCGCCGTGCCAGGCCCGGTTCGAGGAGGGCTCCCTGACGGGATGGGCGGACGATTCGGGCCCGGTAGGCCAGTCCGGAGACGACGGCCGTGACATGATTCCGCGGGAGCTGTTTCAGGTCCAGTTCCGTCAAGTTCTGCAGCGCGATGATCCACTCCCTGCGGGAATGGCGCACCACCCCCGTCAGCAACGCTTCCCCATCCTGCTCAAACTCCAGAATTTCCCACGGATAGAACTGGTAGGTCTGACGGGTCCGAAAGGCGGGCCGACAATCGGCGTAGAAGGTTCCCTCGGGCGACTCGTAGAGCATGGTCCAGACCTCGAGGCCACCGCCGAGACTCCAGCAGCAACCATGGAGGATGCCATCTTCCCGAGAGACGCGCGTCACCGTGCCCCGTTGATAGGCTTCGCGTGCCAGCGCCTGATAGGACGCCTCATCAGTGACCTTGAATCCAATCGCCTCGAATGGCTCACTCATACGCGCTCCACTCAAGCCCCCTTCTTCTTGCGCTTCGTTCCCCCCTCAGCCCCGGGTGGGACGAGGGGAGGCGCATACTTTCGAACGCCTCGGATGTTCCGGGCAGGTCCTCGCCGAGGAGGCTGGTTGCTCCGGACCATCTCGGCAAAGAGATCGACATCATAATCGCATTCACGCGCCATCTCCTCACGAATCGCGTGTAACTCCTCTAAAAAGTGTGGGCGCTGATACATACGTTACCAATCCCGGACCAGAAATTCCGGGGTGACGATCTCGGGGACGAAGAATCCCGCTGTCGTATTGAAGAGCTTGATGCGCGCCTGGCGGTGAACATTGGCGAGATGGCCAAAGTTCCAGGTCACGAGATAATCGAGTTTGTGATCGGAGGCGAGGGCGACGTGGAGGGCGTCTCCGAGGAACTTTCGCTGGAAGATTCCCCGGGAGAGGTACCCTTCGGCCAGAATCGCCGCTTCATCGGTGACCTCGACCTGCGGAAGTTCCCGGATCAAGGCAAGGGAACTGCGGCGGTAGGGATCCCGGGTCCGCTCCAGCTCCCGAACGACCAGTGGAGAGACGAAGGCGCGATAGTGAGAGAGCTCGTGCTCCCACCATCGAATCGTCAGGTCGCGCCGGAAGGACTCTCCTTTGTCGAGATAGGCGCCAATCACGGATGTTTCAAGATAGATACTGGTCAAGACGGATTCTGGCCTACTGGGATGGAGCCGCGACGGTGATCGCCGGGGACTGGGGGGTCAGGCGGAACTGGTAGCGGCGCATATCGAGCACCACGCGAAAATGGGAGAGGAAGTCGGCGCCGAGAACGCCGTGCTGCTCGAACCCGGAGGTCTCGTTGACCGCCGAGAGATCGAGAATGAGGGCGCGGGCCTTGTTCTTCCGCAGACCGTTGACGGCCAGCGTCGAGAGCCCGAGCGCCTGCGCGCCCTCCGAAACGCCGGCCGCGCCGATGACGCGGTAGGTGACGCCCGGAGTGATGAGCCCCTCCAGGGCGTGCTGCTGAACCGTCGCGCTGGAGATGACGCTGACGGTGGCGCCCGTATCGATGATCAGATTGAGCGGGCGGTCGACTCCGGGCAGTGTCGCCTCGGTACTGGCCAGGCCACCACTCGTACTCCGGATCGGGACTTCGAAGCTGCCGTTGGCCTGTGGTGTGGGCGTTCCATTCCCCGCCCTCTCCACCGCGACGTCGGTACGGGTGGACGGAGAGGATTGGAAGGGATCGGCAATCTCGGCCGGGACGTTCGATGGCTGCCCCGTCGATGCGGGGGGAAGATCGCTGATCGGGGAGCGGTCGAGCGTCAACTGGCGTGTCTGATAGTCGAGAGTCACCGCGAAATTGGAGAGGACCGAAAGGCCGAGGTAGCCATCGGCACGGTCCGATTCGGGAAGATCCGGTGACGAGTAGACGGTGCGGATGTAGACCGGGACGAGATCGATACGCGCCTCGCCAATGGTCAGGGAGTCGAGGAGGCCATAGACGATCGGGAAGGAGCCGCTCCCTCCAATGGCGCGGGCGTTGCCGCCGCGTGCGACCGGCCTGATGCCGAGCCGTTCCGCAGCCTTGTCGGAGATGACGGTCAGGCTGGCGCCAGTGTCGATGACGAAGCGTAAGGGCCCCTTGCCATTGACCTCGACCTCGATGAATGGGCGGTGGTTGATGGGCTTGAACGGAACGGTGCTGACCTCTTTCCCGGCGGTGCGATGGATCTTCGTCGTCCCGAGGTACCGGTAGAGGTCGATCAGCCCCTTGATTCGGGCTCTCCGCTCGGCGTCCGTCTTGGGGGAGACATCGAGAAACCGCTGGAAAGCGTCCGCGGCCTCGTTGTAGTACTCGAGTCGGGAGCAGGTGCGCGCCAGCGAGATGTAGTAGTCCGGCTCCGAGGGATCGAGCAGCACGGCACGTTTCAGCCCTGCGTATGAGTTCTTGGCGCGGTTCTCGAAGTACTCGATCTCGGAGAGACCGGCGATGGCGAGGGCTTCGCGGTCGTTGAGCTTGACGGCGGTATAGAGCGACTCGATCGAGTTGCGGAACTCGCCCGCCCGCAGCAGGGCCGTGCCGAGCAACGCGTGGGCTCGGGAACTGAGCGGGTCGGCCGCCAGCACCTTGGCCGCCTGTTCATAGCCTCCACCGAGGTTACCCCGCTTGATCTGGACAAAACTCAGGCCGAGCCGGGCCTGTCGATCCGACTGATTGCGCTCGATCAACTGCTGGAAGAGGGTTTCGGCGACCGGGAAGTTGGCCTGTCGCACCTCTTTCTCGGCCTGTTTGAGCACTTTTCCACGGGATTGCGCCTCGATCTCGACGGCCAGGCCGCTCATGGTGCCACACACCGCGACCGCGAGGCCCAACACTCCCCTCCTCGATCTTGCCCACCAGTCTGATTGACGTCCCATCTTGCACCTCATACCGCGATGATGCCGATCGTTTGCTCGCTTGCTGCTCTCCGTCTGGATTCTGCTCTCCGGGCCGCCTTCCCTTCGGATCGTCCGTTCGATCACTTGAGGATCTCCCCGGTGCGATTGGACCACAGGAGGAGGTCCAGTTCATCGAAGTCGATTTTAATCCGCCGGGCAAATTGTCGCATACTCTCCTCGGCGGCCAGGTACTTTTTTTTCGTCGTCGGGGGGGTCGGGGCCTCGATGACCCCCAGCTCGTGGAGCGTCCGGAGGATATGTTGGTCGAGGATGCCATAGCCGCGATAGCCAATATTGCGAAGATAGTGGCTGGCTTCCTTGTAGCCAATTCCCTTGATGCCCGGGGTGCGGGCCAGAAAGTCACGACGCCCCTCCGCGTCATCTCCAAAAGCGGTCAGCCGATCGCGCAAGCGGAGACCACAGTCGGCGCGCAGCCAGGACCGGGTAGTGACGACATAGCCGGAACGGGCACGGGGAAAGCGGTGCGCTCCGCAGAGCGCCTGGTGGAGACGATCGTGAGTCGCCCGGGGGAGCAATCGTCGAATGCGTTCGATCGAGGTCAGGCCCATCCGCGCACTGGCTCCC
>JBEIJP010000209.1:0-5594 GCA_040380245.1 Acidobacteriota bacterium
CAGCGGTTCTTCATCCGCTATACGCACAACAACCGGGTCGAGGCGCGCGGCAACGCGACAGGCGTCGTCAATGGCATCCGGCCGACCGGGAACTTCCTCTACCGCATCAATGACGGCGCGACCTTCGATCACCTCTACAACTTCAGTCCGACGACGGTTCTCAACCTGCGAGTCGGGTTCTCCCGCTTCAACGAGCCGAACATTCGGCAGCACGAGGGGCAAGTGAGCCCGGCGTCCCTCGGATTCCCACAGGCGACCGCCGCGCTCTTCGGGCCCGAAGCCTACTTGCCGCGTTTCGAGATCAGCGGCTACTCCTCGCTGGGCGACAGTGTCGGGGGCGGGTCGACCCATAACATCTACTCGGTGCAGCCCACGTTGACGCGAATCAGCGGGCGACACTCGCTCCGCCTCGGAGCCGACTGGCGTTCCTACCGGGAGAACGCGTACGGCCCGGGCCATGCCGCGGGTCGCTACGACTTCGCCAACAACTTCGCACGGGGGCCACTCGACAACTCGGCGGGCGCCGCCGTGGGGCAGAGTCTCGCCTCGATGCTCCTCGGGCTTCCGACCGGAGGCTTGATCGACCGCAACGCCGCCCGCTCGAACCAGACGCTCTACACCGGGCTCTTCGTTCACGACGACTGGAAAGTCTCTCCGCGCTTGACGGTCAATCTCGGGCTCCGCTACGAGTACGAGGGCGCAACCAACGAGCGCTACAACCGCAACACCCGCGGCTTCGACTTTACGGTCCCGAGTCCGATTGCCGGAGCCGCCCAGACGGCCTATGCGGCCAGCTCGATCCCAGAGATCCCTGTCGCCGCCTTCCAGGTGAGAGGTGGGCTTCGCTACGCCTCCTCGGTCAACCGCGGCTTCTGGTCCCCGGACACCAACAACTTCCAGCCCCGCCTCGGCTTCGCCTACAAGATCACCGACAAGGTAGTCCTGCGGGGCGGCTGGGGCTTCTACACCGTCCCCTTCGTCATGTTCGGGATCAACCAGGCGGGCTTCTCGCTCTCGACACCGATCGTTCCCACGGTCGATAACGGATTGACCTTCCTGGCCAATCTCGCCAATCCCTTTCCCACTGGAGTCCTGGCTCCACTCGGCAATGTGCTGGGACTCTCCTCTCAGCTGGGACAAGGGGCCTCGTTCCTGCCGGAGGAGATCGAGAATACAACCGCGCAACGCTGGTCGTTTGGCGGGCAGTGGGAACTGCCAGGCAACTGGCTGGCAGAGCTGCAGTACGTCGGCAATCTTTCCTACGACGGAGTCGTCGGGACCAACCTCTTCAACGCGGTTCCGCGCCAGTATCTCTCGACCAGCCCCATTCGGGATCAGGCGACGATCAACTACCTGACCGGCACGGTTCCCAACCCCTTCCGCAACCTGATCCCGGGGACAGGCCTCAACGGGGCGACGATTCAACGCCAGCAGATCCTTCGGCCCTACCCGCACTTTACGGGTATCAGCGGGATTGTCAACAACGGGAACAGCCACTTCCACAGCGCCCAGGCACGGGTCGAGAAGCGCTTCAGCCAGGGCTTCACGACACTGATCAGCTATACCAGGTCGAAGTTCCTGGTGCGCGACTCCTTCCTCAACGAGGTCGACACCTTCCTCGAACGGCGCCTCTCCGACGCCGATATTCCGCACCGGATTGTCGTTAGTGGAATCTGGGAGCTCCCCTTTGGTCGAGGACGCAAGTGGGGGCAGAGCTGGAACCGCGCCGTCGATCTGGTCGCGGGCGGCTGGCAGTTCCAGGGTATCTGGCAGGCCCAACAGGGACGTCCGATGACGGTCGGGAATCTCTACTTTAACGGGGACATTACCCGTCTCAAGACGACCATCAACTCGAGCCGAGTCGATGGTACCGTCTTCGATATCGGTGGGTTCTACTTCAATGACGCGGCGGTCCAGACCAATGGCGTCATCGATCCCGGCAAGCAGCGCAATGATCCGCGGATTCAGCTCGCCAACAACTATCGAACCCTGCCCTCCCGCTTTGGCGGATTCCGCGGCACCGCGCTCAATCTGTGGGATCTCTCGGTCAGCAAAAACTTCGCCATCACCGAAGGCATCAAGTTGCAGCTGCGGACCGAATTTCTCAATGCCTTCAACACGCCCTTTTTTGACAATCCCAATCTGACGCCCAACAACGCGAATTTTGGACGGCTGACGAGTCAGAACAACTTGCCTCGTGACATCCAGATTGGACTCCGATTAGTATTCTAACTCTCCCGTGATGGGCGTGTTCGCGCAGCGAGCGGACGCGCTCATCACCGACGGAGAGATCTTCCAATCAACCGCATCATCCGATCAAATGGGATAGGGAGACGATCATGAGTAAGACAACACGACGCGATTTTCTGAGAACGACGACCGCGGCGACAGCCGGGGTGGCGGGGGCAGCGGCAGCAAACCGCCTCAACATCCTTCGCCCAGAGCGGGTGCTCGGGGCCAACAGCCGGGTCCGGGTAGCGCTGGTCGGCGCGAGTGACCGCACGATGAGTTCGCTCGTCCCCAGCTTCCAGACCTATGCCAAGGACCTCAACTTCGACCTGGTCGCTGTCTGCGACATCTGGAAGAAGCGGCGCGAGGAGGTTCCCGGGCAGATCGCCAGGAAGTACGGCATCGACGCCCCGGTGGGCGTTCGCAACACCGATGAACTCTACGATCGCAAGGATGTCGACGCGGTGATCATTGGAACGGCGGACTTTCAGCACGCCTACCATGCCATCGAGGCGGTGCGCGCCGGCAAGGATGTCTACGCGGAAAAACCCTTTGCCAACATCATGTCGGACGCCAACGACGCCCTCAAGGTGATTGGCGCCTCCAATCGTGTCTTCCAGGTCGGAACGCAGCGCCGCTCGACCAACAGCTACATCCGCGCCAAGGAGTATCTCGATTCCGGGAAGTTCGGCGATATCGTCATGGCGGAGATGACCTGGAATGTCAATCAGCCGGGCCGCTGGCGACGCGCCAATGTCGTTCCGACGCTGCGCCAGGAGGACACGGATTGGAAGCGATACCTGATCAACCGCGATCCCTCGATTCCGTTCGACGCCCGCAAGTACCTGGAGTTCCGTCTCTTCTGGCCCTTCTCCTCGGGCATTCCGGATCAATGGATGGTCCACCAGATCGACACCGTCCACTGGTTCACCGGGATTCCCCACCCGCGCAGCGTGGTCGTCAACGGCGGCCTCTACCTCTGGAAGGATGGACGGCAGAACTGGGACACGATGACGGCCGTCTTCGATTACCACAACGCCAAGACCGACAAGTCCTTCCAGGTCCTCTACTCCTCGCGGATGACCAACGAGGCCGGCGGCATCAAGGAGGTCTACTACTCCAATGGCGGTACCCTCAGCCTCGACACTAACAAGGTGACGCCCGAGGGTGGACTCAAGGAGAACTTCGCGCGACCGATGGGGATGAAGGCCAATCAGCTCGAGTCCTTCACCCTCACCGATGAGGGCGGGATCGAAACCTCCGCCAACACCGGAGTCGATCGCGAGACCCTCGCCCACATGCGCAACTGGATGGACTGCGTCCGCAACCGCAACCAGAAGACGAACGCCGATATCCATGCGGCCTATAACCATTCGGTCGCCCTCTGTATGACGATCGCCGCGATCCAGACCGGTAAACGCGTCACCTTCGACAGTGCGAAGCAGGCCGTCGTCGTCAGTTAACCCGGCCTCTTCCCCAAAGGATTCTCCTTTTGTGGAAGGGCGATCAAGGAACGACCAGGAGGGGGATCGGCGGTGGGGTTGGACTTCTCCCCGCCGCTTCCCCCTCCCCGTTCGTTACGCATAATTCTTTGTTCAGGCACAGACGCCAGAGAACTACGAGGAATCTGATGAAGAGTGGAATCATCGCGATATGGTTGGGACTGATCTGTCTGGCTGGAACCGGTGGCGTACTCGCCCAGTCGGTCAAGGTCGTAGAGCAGAAAGAGAAGCAGCAACTCGATGTCTACGTCGGGGATCAGCTCTTCACCTCATACTGTTATTGGGATTCGCAGAAGAAGCCGATCCTCTACCCCCTCCAGACGGCGAAGGGGACGGTCGTGACCCGCAGCTATCCCATCGCCAAGGTTGCCGGCGAGCGGACAGACCATCCCCACCACGTCTCTGTCTGGTTCAATTATGGCAACATCAATGGGGTCGACTTCTGGAACAACAGCGGCGGGCGCAACTCCGAGAAGATGGGAACGATCCGTCATCAGGCCGTCAAGGCCATCCGCAACGGGAAGGCCAAAGCCGAGCTCGATGTCGCCATGGACTGGATCATGCCCAACGGAAGCAAGGTCCTCCAGCAGGATGAGACGATCATCTTCCGCGCCGGGAAGGATCTGCGCGTCATCGATCGCATCATCACGCTCACCGCGCAGAAAGAGACTGTTGTCTTTGGCGACAGCAAGGAGGGGGCGCTCGGCATCCGCGTCGCCCGTTCCCTCGAGGAGCCCAGCACTCAGCCTCTCATCTTTACCGATGAACAGGGCAATCCGACCAAGGTGGCCGTGCTCGACAATACGGGAGTCGCCGGGGTCTATCTCAGCAGCGAAGGCAATGTCGGAGAGAAGAATTCGTGGGGAAAGAAGGCCAAATGGATGAGCCTCAGCGGCAATGTTCGTGGAGAAGAGGTCGTTCTCGCCATCCTCGATCATCCGAAGAATCCCCTCTATCCCACCTACTGGCATAACCGGGGCTATGGTCTCTTCGCCGCCAATCCCTTTGGCGCCAAGGAGTTTACCGGAGGCGCCACGGTTCTCAACTATACTTTGACACCAGGGCAATCCACCAAGATGCGCTTCCGGATTCTTCTCCACTCTGGCAGGCTGACCGCCACCCAGATCGAAGCGCAATACCAACAGTTTCTCCGGGAGGTCGTCGAATAGCGATTCCTGTTCTCCTCTGGAAGGGGCGAGTTGACTGGCCATCCCGGCCTCGGGCCGCCCCTTCTTTGATGATTGATCTCGAGATGGAGAAATCCACTCCCCGGGAGAAATCCCGTGTGGCGCTGCGGCTGCTGCGGCGGATGATGCTGGGGGGCACGGTATGGTGGCAGGCGACTGGCACAAAGAAGCAACCTGCCAGTCAGCTCAAAAGAACGGGGGGGAACATGAGGGCCCCGACGGACCTCTGTGAGCGAGATCCAGATCCAGTGAGTCGAGTGGCATTGATCGAGGAGCGCAGATCGCTTATCTGCGCCGATCGCCTAGGTCGAGAGCGGGCGTCGCGGTTTACTCGTCGCCGCAGTCCGTCTGAAACCAGCAAGCCAGATGTCCAAACGCGTCAATGGCGCCGTCGGCTGATTCTTGCCAGTGCCCAATTCCACGGTTCGCCCACACATGGGGCAACAACGCGAATACGAAAAGAGGGGATATTCACACTTGGTACACTTCCTCATAAGACACACTCCTACCCGAGGTAGCGATGCTTGTTGGACCGAATCATACTTCTTTTTTCAAGGGGGTAGATTGCCCTCCTATTGAGAGAACAAGCAAAGTATAGACATTTTTCGCAAATAGTCTATCGAATTTTTCTGAATTGGGTAAATTTTTCTGCTTTTGAGGAAGAAATTACATACTC
>JBEIJP010000210.1:0-5592 GCA_040380245.1 Acidobacteriota bacterium
GCCCGTGGGAGAGCAGGATTCCGCCATAGACCAGCAGCAGATTCCCGCTGGTCGCCTCCATCCCCAGCAGGGGCGTGACAAAGAGCGCGCACCCGTAATCGATGCCCGCAATCGCCGCGATCTGGCCAAGGATGTTGAGCCACGCCGTCGTCCATCCCCACCCCTTCCCGCCGAGGTGGGTCGCCCAGTGGTACATCGCCCCAGAGGTCGGTAGCGAGGAGGCGAGCTCCGCCATACTCATCACCACCATCAGGGTGAAGAATGCGACCAGTGGCCAGCCCCACGCCATCTGCGCCGGGCCTCCCATCCGCAGCCCATAGCCGTAAAGCGTCACCGCGCCGGTCAGGATCGAAATGATCGAAAACGAGATGGCAAAATTGGAGAAGCCCCCCATCGTCCGAAAGAGCTCCTGCGCGTAGCCAAGGCGGCCCAACTCGTGGTCGTCGTGGTGGGTATGTCGTCCCGTCGTCATCGCTGGGCTCCTCAAGTTCACGGCAGCAGATTCACCAGGGGCCGATCGAGCCAAATGGCGTCGCAAAAGAGACGATCGGGAACCAACGGCGGCCTTCTCCCAAACCGTCCCCCCCGTTCAATCGGTCAATCGGTCAATCGATGGAATGGGATGCGATTATGGTGCCGCGGGAAGGAATGTCAAGCGGCGCCTGAACCATCTTCCCGAGGCATCTCCCGAGGCATCTCCCGAAGCATCTCCCGAAGCATCTCGACGATGCCCTCCTCGAGGGCGGCAGGTCCCGGATCGGGCATTCCAAGCTGGGCGCGGGTTCGACGGTCGTCCAGCTCGAACGAACCGAAGAGGCGCTCGGCCAGCGCGGGTCGCGACTTTGCCAACCAACGTCGCCCCCACCCGGGGAGCGGCAGGAGAAGCGGCGTGCGGCCACTCGCCCGCCCGATCCGCGCCACCAGGCCGGTGGTCGAGAGGGCCGGATGGTCTGCAATCAGAAACGTCCCCCCCATTCCTGAATCGAGCAACCGCTCGAGGGTCCGTCGCAGTGTCTCCACCGTCAGGAGGCTGCGGCGGTTCTCGATCCGGCCCAGGGGAAGAATCGGGACCTTCCGGACCAGCTCGATCAAGCGCCGGAGATTGCCCTTGACGCCCGGCCCGCAGACCAGGGGGATCCGAAGGACTGCCACGGCAAAGGTCGCGTCGGCCAGCGCCCGCAACCCCTCCTCCGCCTCTGCTTTGCTGCGGCTGTAGGCGTCGAGCGGCTGGCACGGGGACGCCTCCGTCAAGGGGGCGCCGGGCGACGAGGATTCGCCATAGACCTTGACCGTGCTGATGAAGAGGAACTGCCGAGCCCCCAGGTCTTTGGCCCGCTGGGCCAGCGCGAGAGTCAGCGCGACATTGACCCGCCGATACTCCTCTTCCGAAGCGCCGTTCATCCGGTGCGCCAGCCCGGCCAGGTGCAGTACCGCGTCGACGGGCCCGTCCAGCTCTTCGACCGCCCTCTCGCGCAGCGGGACCGGCCGCACCTTCCAGTCTTGACGGGCCCCCCAGGCGGCCATCAGCGACTGACCAATGAACCCGCTGGCTCCCGTCACCCAGAGCGTCCGGGGCGATCCCGCCTCTCGTTCGCGACTCTCCATCTCGTGGGCCTCCCGGCGTCAACGGCCCCAGCGGGCCATCCACGCCTGCTTCAATTTCAAGGGAAGTCGGGAGTAGATCTTGAAGAAGTTGGTCGGGAGGCCGTTCTCCTGGCAGGCCCGCCGTACTTCTCGCGAAATCTCGAGTTTGCTGAGGAGGTTGCGATCACTGAGCCCGCCGCTTCGCGCCCGGAGAATGGTGCGGGGGAGATAGGCCAGCTCGATTCGATGAAGATGGATCAACCTGACGAGCAGCTCAAAGTCGGCCGCGATGCGATAGTCTGTCCGGTAGCCGCCGTGCCGGAGCAGCAGGTCACGGCGCAGAAAGAGCGTCGCATGACCCGGCATGATGCCGCGGGCGAGGCTCTCGGCGCGAAATCCGGCCGCGTCATAGCGACGTCGGATCCGCTCGGGATGGTCTCGATCGACGACCAGCAGGTCCCCGTAAAGCCCATCGAGACGATCCCTCGACCGGAATGCCTCCGCAACCGCCTCGATGACACCCGGGCCATCATAGAAATCGTCCGAATTGAGGACCGAGACGATCTCTCCCGTCGCCATCCGGAGGCCCTTGTTCATGGCGTCGTAGATCCCCTCGTCCGGCTCGCTGACAAACCGCGCGATCCGTTGGCCGTAGGATTGGACGATCGCCACGGTCCGATCCCGCGATCCCCCGTCAATAATGATGTGCTCGATGTGGGGGTACCGCTGGGAAAGAACCGACTCGATCGTCCCGGCGAGATGGGCCTCGCTGTTGAGGCAGACGGTGATGACGCTGAAGGTCAAAGGGGAGGAGGAAGAGCCTCCCCGGCCCACCCCGGACATCGAACTGAATCTCTCCTCTGGCGCTGCCATCGATCTGCTTCCCTCCCGATTGTCAGGGGCTTGACGGGCCAGGAGACTGGCCTGATCATCCCACTTTGCCGTTCGACCACGCCGTTGTCCAGACCGAATCGACCAGAGAGGAGTCCGTTCATCGTGAAAGAGACGATCCCACCAACCAAAAATCCGATCAAGAGGTCGAACCGACCTCGCAGGAGGCGCCCCGGGGATCGAGCGATTTCCCGGCACGCCCTCCTCGGACTGGCCCTTGCGTGGTGCGTCATTCCTGGCCTGGCAGACAGATCCGGGTCAGTCGAGCTCTTCGCCCAGGCGCTACCTGGGCCGGCCACCCCCGCCACCCTGGCCACCCCCGCCACCCCTCCAGGGGACGGCAATGGGGGAGGAAAGAGTGAGAGCTTTCTCGATACGCGCTGGACGACCCGGTCGAGAGACCGCTATCTCCCACGGCGAGACACGCTGCAGGCGGTCGCCATCGGTCCCCGCTACCTTCACCTGCTGCTGGGGGGCTTCGATCAGGGAGCGGGCCTCCCGCTTGGAGTCGAACTGACCACGGCCGACCGGATCCGGGGAGTGGAATTGCGGGCCCGGGCCCTCAGCTCGACCCGTCTCTATCAACGATTCGAGCTGAGCGTCTACTTTCCGCGATTTCTCGATGATCGCACCCAGCTGGACCTCTGGGCGAGTTATCGCTTGCGGACACGGGACAACTTCTTTGGCATTGGACCGCGGACCCCGGAGTCCCCGGAGACCAACTATGCCCAGGATCAACGCGGCTACCACGCCCAGCTGAGTCGGGAGTTCGCCCCCCGCCTCCTGGCCGGTCTGACATTCTACACGACCAACGGCAACGCCTATCCGGGACGGGAGAAGGGGACAGACGACCTTCCCATCGGGCAGTTGATTCCCGTGGGGGGGCTCCCCGGTCTCCATGCCGGTGTACAGACGATCGGCTGGGGAGGCTTTCTCGACCTCGACCGCCGCAAGGATGAGCGGGGGCTCACCCGTGGCGGCTATCTCTCGCTCCGACTGCTCGATGTCACTGGGCTGGGACGCACTCCCCAGCCGCCAAATGGACCGCCATCCGGGGCGAGAGCCGGCTGGCGGGAAGTGGAGATCGACGCGCGTGGGTACCTCCCGCTCGGCAGTGACTTCACGTCGCTCGCGGTCCGGATCTTCAGCGATCAGCGGCACGTCAAAGCCGATCGAATGATCCCCTTCTACGAACTCCCCTGGCTGGGAGGACGCAACCATCACCGCGGATTTCGCAATTTCCGCTACCGGGGCCGCCACTCCCTCCTCTTCAGCGTCGAGCCGCGCCAGACCGTCTGGAAGCCAACCGCGACGCGCGGAATCGACCTCTTCGTCTTTGGGGACGCCGGGCAGATCTGGGGGGGCCCCTTCGGTCGTTCCATCCGGCCAGCGAACAGCCCAGGCGAGCCATTCGCCTGGGGCCAATTTCGCTATGGCGTCGGCGGAGGAGTCCAGTTCCGGCTCAACCCGAGGACGGCGTTCCGCCTGGACGTCGGGGGGAGCCGGGAGCAGCGTATGGCCTATCTCTCCTTCTCCCGCGGCTTCTGATCGAAGCTCGGGGAGTCCTCACGCCCCCGAGGGGCCGTGCACGGGAAGGAGCGGCATCTCGTAGACGACCGAATGGGTGAGGGTCAGGACGTGCAAGTTGTGCCCGTGCCGGAATCCAGCAATGCTGTCGGTCAGCAGAACGCCGGAGATCCCGGTGTCATCGACGGTGGAGAGCCGCATCCATCCGGCGCGGCCTGCCGGGATCAGCCGGTCATAGCGGGGCGAGGTGCGGGGAAAGTGGTTTCCCAGCAGGCCACGCAGTTGTGTGCCGTTCATCGCAACCTGAAAGCTCGCCCCGACCTCCCGGTCATCATAGAGGAGGCCGAAGAGGGCTTCGCCCCGCGTGGAGCCCCCCTCTCCGAGCGCTCCCCCCAGGCGATTGATCACCAACCATAAGCGCTGGGACTGCTGGCCGTCCGCCGAAGCCCCCAGCCCACTGACAGCCAACGTGCGGCCGAACGGAGCATACATCCGACCGTCAAACTTCAACTGGACGGTCGCCGCGTCGACCGCGCAGAGCGTCGCTCCAGTCGCGAGGGCGGGAATCCCGATGGCCCCGAGATGGGCAGCGGCTCCCCCTTCGAACCGAACGGCGACTTCGCCAATCAGATGGTTGAATCGTCTGGGGCAGCCCCTGCTGTCGACGGCTACCGCCAGCAGGCTTCCGGTGACACCCGGATCGATCTCGCCGGCGAGAAAGCTGACGGTCTGATTGGGTGAGAGCGAGACCGATTGCTGCGCCACACCGCCGGTCGTCCCATCCACAAAGAAGAGATGGACGGAGACCGGAGAGGTCGGATGGGTATTGGTCAGGGCGATTCGACTCTCCTGGTCTGGCCGCCCACCCGCCGCTGAATGGTAGAGATTGAAGAACAACACGCTTCCAGCGAACTGTCCCCCTCCCACCCGTGTCGACGGCGGGAGAATCCCGGGTCCGGGCGACGGACAAGTGAGGACCAGACAGTGCGGGACAGCACCGGTCGCGACCCCGCCCGCTGTTGCCTCGGCCATCAGACAGAGCCGCTCCCCGGTAGAGACGGTCGGGGAGACTCGCAACTGGTAGACGAGCCGCACCGTCCCCCCTGCCGCTACCTCCCCACTCCACACCAGAGTCGCGCTGGGACCGCTGCCCGCTCCGTCACATCCGACCATGCCCGGCGAGCAGCTCCCCGAAACCTTCTCGAGCCCGTGGGGAAGGCGCAGCGTGAACGTGACGACCTGCCTCGCGGCAGAGCCATTGGTGATGGCCGTCTCCACCGCCACTCGCTCCTCCGGGCCGAGACACTCCCCGGTCTGCCTGACGGAGGTCGTGGCGAGGCGCAAGAGCGGCGCGACGATCGTGTAGGACGGCCCGACAAACGGCAGGTTGGTAATCGGGCCGTCGGCGGTGATCCCAGTGGCGTTGACCATCCGCAACGTGAGTGTCCCCGTCCCCGTTCCCGTGGCGACGCGGACCGTCCAGCTGGCCTGCCCCCCCGTGATCCCAACGATCGAGGCCCCGGTCGGCCCCGCCGCCATCAGCTGGAAGTTCCCAGCGCTCAGGCCATCGACCGCCCGCAGGAAGGTGAC
>JBEIJP010000211.1:0-5556 GCA_040380245.1 Acidobacteriota bacterium
CACGCAACCGACGCATCTCTCGCGGCCAATCGGCGATCTGATCGAAGATCGCGCAGAATTTGAGCCAGGCCCGATGATCGATGGCCGGAGAGCCAGAGATGGCACGGCCCGGCTCGACCGAACTCGGAATCCCTGCCTGGGCCGTCGCCATGACTCCGTCTCCCACCGTCAGGTGGCCGGCGACCCCGACCTGCCCGCCCAGGATGACGCGATTACCAAGGTGGGTACTGCCCGCCAATCCTACCTGAGCACACAGCAGCGTGTCACGTCCGATGCTCGATCCATGCCCGATATGAACGAGGTTGTCGAACTTACTCCCCCTCCCGACGCGGGTCTCTCCGATGGTCGCACGATCAATGGTTGTGCCGGCGCCGATCTCGACGTCGTCCTCGATGACCACCCGGCCCGTCTGCGGGATCTTCTGCCAACTTCCATCCGGTCGGTTCGCAAACCCAAATCCGTCGCCTCCAATTACGACGTGGTTCTGAAGTACGACCCGCTCGCCCAGCTGGCATCGCTCCCGGACGATACAGTGGGAATGGAGGTAGCTCTCCGCTCCAATCTCCGCCTCCTCCTCGACCACACAATGGCTGCGGATGGTCACTCCATCCCCGATCAACGTCCCGTCGCCGACGACGACATAGGGACCAATCGAGACACGTTCGCCGATCCTGGCCAGGGGGGAGACTACCGCGGTTGGATGCACTCCGGCCTCTTTCTTCAATGGACGGTGAAAGAGACCGAGGGCCATCGCGAATGTCAAATATGGCGTCGGCGAAATGATGCCGGCCTGCTCCTCGCCCAACACGGCTGGATCATTGACGATGATTGCCGCCGCACGGGTCGTTGCCACATAGCGACGGTATTTTGGATTGTTGAGGAAGGTCAACTCGCCGGGGGCGGCATTCTCGATCTGCCCCATACCGCGGATCTCGATCTCGCCATCCCCTTTGACCTCGCCTCCGACCGCCTCCGCGATCTCTCGCAACCGCATGCTTCTCCTCCTTTTCTCGTCTCCTATTTATCTATTTTTATGCGTCTGATAATCTTGCCTGCATTGAAGACCGAACAATTGGCAATAACGTGAATCCAGGAGCAGTGGAGATGACAGACGATCAATTAGTCGGTGAGTTTATAACATGGAATCGGACGGAGAAAGGGCTCTCAGCCAACACCGTCGAGGCATACCGTCGGGATCTGCGAAAGCTGATGGCCTGGGCGGCAGGCCAAGGGAAGTCAGTTCGGTCGATCGATCGCGGGGATCTCGTCGACCTCCTGGCACGAATGAAAGACGAGGAAGGGAATGTCGATCGGTCATTGGCGCGATTTACCTCGACGACTCGGACTTTCTATCGCTATTTGCTGCGGGAGCGTCTGATCAAGAACGACCCAACAGAGCACCTCTCCTCGAGAAAGGTCTGGCAGCGACTACCCCACTTTTTGACCCCTCAACAGGTGGAGGCGATACTGGCGCAGCCTGATCTGGGGACCGACACTGGGTTTCGGGACCGGACTATGCTTGAGGTACTCTACGCGACTGGGCTAAGAGTCTCGGAGCTGGTGGGTCTTTCGGTGCGAGATCTGGAGTTGGAGAAAGGACTGGTCACCTGCTTTGGGAAAGGATCGAAGCAGCGTCAGGTGCCCCTGGGTCGGACAGCGGTCGATTTTCTTCGCCGCTACTGGCGCGTGCCAAGTCAATTGCTCGGGGAGCGGTCGTCCGACCTGCTCTTTGTCGAGCCGGAAGGGAAGCCGATGTCGCGTCAGCAGTTCTGGCGGAGGCTCAAGGGGTATGGCAACTCCGCCGGGATCGCCTATCTGACACCTCACCTGCTGCGCCACAGCTTTGCGACCGCTCTACTCCAGAATGGCGCCGACCTCCGCTCCGTCCAGCTTCTGCTCGGACACAGCGACATCTCCACTACGCAGATCTACACGCACGTGACGGAGGACCGACTGCGGGAGGTCTATCAAAAGTTCCATCCCCGGTCCTGAGTCGAGCAAAAATCTTGTCGATTCAGCTGATTCGGTCTACAATCCGCCCCATTCCTGTCCGGATGAACGGCGCGCCAGGGCCGCCTTTGGCGAACGGATCCCGGATCCAGATAAAATGATCAACGAATGGGGGAATCGATGAAGAGAGCGGAAGGGCAAGAGCCGAAGTCTGAGACGCGAACGGCCGCGAAAGGGGAAGCACGAAGAGGTTTCCTGCGCCAGGCACTGGCGGCGGGTGCCGCTGGGGTCCTGGCTCCAGCCATCGTTCGCGGACGGAATCTCAATGACAAGCTGAACCTGGCGATCATCGGGGCAGGAGGCCGTGGGGCTGCCAACCTCAAAGATGTCGAGTCGGAGAACATCGCGATTCTCTGCGATGTCAACGAGGAGGGACTCAATCGCGCCGCGGCCCGCCATCCGGCGGCTCGTCGTTTCGACGATTTTCGGAAAGTCTTCGACTCGGCGGCTCTCTTCGACGCGGTCGTGATCAGCACGGCCGAACATACCCACGCCTTCGCAACCCTTCCCGCGCTCCAACTGGGCAAGCACGTCTACTGCGAAAAACCGTTGACGCACACGATCTGGGAAGCGCGAGTCATCCGCGAGGCGGCGGGGAAGGCCAAAGTGGCGACGCAGATGGGAACCCAGATTCACGCCACTGACAACTACCGTCGGGTTGTCGAGCTGATTCAGACTGGCGCGATCGGACAGGTCAGTGAGGTTCACGTCTGGGTCGGCCGCGCCTGGGGGTGGCACCAGACCGAGGCTGAAGCGACGGCGGCGAAGGACATCGTCTTCGTGCAGAATCGTCCGACTGGATCGACCCCGGTACCTGCCCAGTTCAACTGGGAGCTCTGGTTGGGGCCCGCCCCCTCCCGTCCCTTTCACGAGGTCTATTTCCCCGGTCCCAAGTGGTACCGTTGGTGGGACTTTGGCAATGGCACGATGTCCGATCTGGGGAGTCACTGGATCGATCTACCCTGGTGGGCATTGAAACTTGACGCCCCACTCAGTGTTGAGCCGACCGCAGGGCCCAAACCCCATCCGGAGATCGCCCCGGCGTCGATGGCAGTCACGTATCAGTATGGTCAGCGCGGGGAGATGGCGCCGGTGAGCCTCTCCTGGTACCAGGGAACCGAGAAGCCGACCATCTGGAAGGAGAATGGGATTCCGCAGTGGAGCAATGGCGTCCTCTTTGTCGGCAAGAAAGGAATGCTCCTCGCCGATTACAACAAACATCTCCTTCTGCCGGAGAAGTCCTTTGTCGACTTCACCCGTCCCGAGCCATTTCTGGCGAAGTCTCTGGGCCACCATGCGGAATGGATTCACGCCTGCAAGACGGGAGCGCCGACGACCTGCAATTTCGAGTACGCCGGGTGGCTGACTGAGGCCAATCATCTCGGAAACGTCGCCTTCCGGGCTGGCAAGAAGCTGCTTTGGGATGCCAGGCAACTCCGCGCGACGAACGCTCCAGAGGTCGATGCCTGGATCCGCCGACCTTATCGCAAAGGGTGGAAGCTCATCTGAGACCGCTAATCACGGGATGGCAGGGGGATGGGTTGCCCACTCCTCCTCCACCTGGGCATTTGGGCGCCACGCCGTCGCAGCTCTCGGGTAAGGATCCCGGTAAGCTGTCGCCGGACCGCTGGACGCATCTTTGCCAGGTCATTCTTTTCGCCAATGTCCGTTGGGAGGTGGTAAAGTTCGACCCGTTGATCGAGATGATGGTAGACCAGCTTCCAGTCACCCCGTCGCAGAGAGCTGAAGGGCCGTTGACCGTAGTAGAGATGGGGGAAATGAAAGAGGAGGGGCCGCGCGGTGAGCGAACCGGCCTCTCCTCTTAAAATGGGAAGCAGGTTCTGCCCATCGACGACCTGCCGAGTTCTTGCCCTCCCTCGGTTGGCGAGGGCTCCGTTCCGGGTCACTGCCAGCAGGGTAGGGAAGAGATCCTCGATGATGACAGGTTGATCCGTCACGACCCCGGCGGGAACCGTCCCAGGCCAGAGCGCGAGCATGGGAACCCTGGCTCCGCCCTCGTACGGAGAAAGCTTCTGTCCACGCAGAGGCAGATTGGGGGGGCAGGCGTGAGGCGCCCCATTGTCCGAGAGAAAGATGACCAGGGTCTCCCGCTCTACCTCGAGCCGTTCCAGGGTGCGGAGCAGATCGTACAGGGATCGATCCATTCCTTCGATCATCGACGCCCGCAGCGCCTCGAAGTGGCCCAGCCCGCTTTCTCGGTAGGTGGCGTAGAAACGATCGTCCTCTTCCCAGGGAGAGTGGACCGCGTAATGGGAGAGGAAGAGAAAGAACGGGCGCGAGTCGCTGACGGCAGCCTCGAGATGCCGAATCGCCTCGCGGGTCAACGCCTCCGTCAAATGGATCGCCTGCCCATGATAAGCGTCCAGACCTGGCACATCCCAGATTGCATCCCCAGAGGAGCGAAACTTCTTCTCCCCACGATAGCTTCCCGGAGCTCCGGCGGCGTGGCCGGCGACATTGATCTCGAACCCAAAGTGTCGTGGATCTTCTCCAGGTGTCCCCGCAGCCCCAAAATGGGCTTTTCCGATGTGAATCGTCCGGTAACCTGCTTGACGGAGGAGTTCCGGGAGAGGGGTGATCTGAACGGTCCGGGCCACTCCCCCGAGGGTTGTCGCGCCATTCAGATTCCACATTGGCGGAATCATCTCCTCGTTCGCGTCGTCGGGAGAACGGTCCTGGCGTAGCGTCCAATTGGTGACGCGGTGGCGTGCGGCGTTCATGCCGGAGAGAAGGCTGATCCGGGAGGGGGAGCAGACGGCGGAGGCGTAGGCGGAACGGAACTTCATCCCGCGCTTCGCCATCTCCTCCATCGCCGGGGTCCGATACCTCCGATTGAGGGCTGTCACCTCGGTGTGAAATGGCACAGAGGTCTCCTGCCAGCCCAAATCATCAACGAGAAACAGCAGAATGTTCGGCGGTGGGCGCCGCTCTTTTTTGACTCTCTCTCGGGGGCTGCCAATGATCGGCATCGGGCCGACCAATAGCATCAGCACGAGGATCAGGACTCGATGGCGAAGTGAGACGAACATCTTGATCTGATACTGGCGGGCCTATCTCTGGTGACCAGGCGAGGGCAGGGAATTGGCCCCAACCTCGATCGTGGAATCATCTCTCATTCTGCCGCTGCTGCTCACGTCGGGCGTCCTGCTCCTTATTCCACCTTTCGTAAAGCAACTGTTGTTCCGGGCTCAATTTCTCGCGAATCTCCTCGCGTGTCTGGTCGCGCAGCGCGAGAAATTGGGGACGATTCTGATTCCGGAGCTCCTGGTAGGCTTCTCGTGAGCGCTTGAGAATGATCTCAATCTCGTCACGCTGTTGCGCGGTCAGCTCCAGGGTGCGGCTAAGATCCTCAAGAAGCGCTTGTGGAGAGGAGGGCGATGGCGTGGGCCGGTGTTTCCAGAAGAGATATGTCCCTCCAGTTCCGACGGCAACTCCCAACAGGAACGTTCCGACGATCATCAGTTGTGCTTTCCGCTTATTGGTCAGCATCTTCCATTCCCTCTCTCACGATTTGGATTTCCGCTC
>JBEIJP010000212.1:0-5551 GCA_040380245.1 Acidobacteriota bacterium
ATCTCCCCCGCAAGGTCTCGCGAGGCCTGGTTCGCCTCTACGACCACCAGCGGCAGGATGGCAGTTGGGGATGGTGGAAAGGTTCCGACGCCGATCCCTTCCTGACAGCTTATGTCATGGACGGGTTGCGGCTGGCCGGGGAGGCTGGCTTCGCGGTCGATGGCGAGCGGGTTCGCGCTGGCCAGCAGCAGATCCGACGCTTCCTCGACACGGGAAAGACCGCCGACAAACAGGCGATCGAACCGGAGATTCTCGCCTATCTGACCTATGCCTATGCCGAGTCGAAGGGGGAGGACGCGGCTCGCTACGTGACGGCGCTGGAGCGGCGTCAGGCGACGCTGCAGCCGTATGGCAGAGCGTTGTTGGCGCTGTCGCTCCTGGCGGTCGGGGAGCGACAGCGGGCAGGTCAGGTGGCGGTCGAGATCGAGCGGACCGTCAAAGCGACCGACTCGGAGGCACATTGGGAGACGAAGGGGGATCCCCGACTGCTCTATCTGTCAGAGAGGGCCGATCTGGAGGCGACGGCCCTCTCGGTCCGGGCATTGGCGAAGATTGCGCCGCGCAGCCCGCTGCTGCCGCGCGCGGCGCGTTGGCTCGTCGCCAGTCGACGCAACGGCGCCTACTGGAATTCGACCCGTGACACCGCGATGGTGATCCTGGGCTTGACCGAGTATCTGCGGGTCAGCCAGGAGCTGGAGGCCGACTATACGTTCGACCTGCTGCTCAATGGGGAGCCGGTGTTGACGCGCCGGGTGACGGCGGCGGAGGCGGTCTCGGGTCAGCCGGTGGTGATCGAGCGGGTCGGGGAGGCGCTCGCGCCGACAAATCAGTTCCAGATTCGAAAGCGGGGACGGGGAACGCTCTACCTGACGGCGGCGCTCGAGTCGTATACCAGCGGGGATCCCATCCCGGCGGCGAGTCGGGAATCGCTGCGACTCAACCGGGAGTACTTTCGCCTGCGGGTCGAGAGTGGGCCAGATGGCGCTCCCCGCTGGAACCTGGAGCCCCTGACGGGAGGAGTACTGCGATCCGGCGAGCTGATCGTCAGTCGATTGACGCTGACGGGGGACCGCGCGCGCTACTTGCTGGTGGAAGATCCGATTCCGGCAGGCTGTGAGCAGGTCACTTCCTCTGCCGGGATCGACTGGGCCCTGGCGCCGGGCCCGTGGCAGGAGGGCTTCCAACATCGGGAGTTCCGGGATCAGCGGTCGGTCTTCTTCCTCGACTACTTTTCTGGCAAGTCGGTCATTCAGTACGCGATGCGGGTGCAGATCCCGGGCGAGTGGAAGGTGGCGCCAGCGCGGGGCGAGCGGATGTATCAACCGGAGATTGAAGCCAATTCCGCGAGTGGCATATTCCGGATTGTTGATCGGGAGCGGGAGTAGCGGCCGCGGGTGAGCCGATTACTGGTCAGGGGCAAGCGGGAGCGGAGGTTGCCGACCGCGGCTCTCTGGATCCATCGACAGGGGGAGAGAATGAGCAAACCGGCAGGGATGAAACGGGCTGGCAGCGAGGTTCTGGCAGCCTTTGGCTCAGCGATTCGCAAGCTGGCTGGGAATTGGCCGACGGTCTTATGGCTCTTGCTTCTGTATGCTGGCTGGCTGGGGGCGTTCGCTCTCTTTGTGACGACTCGCGAAGCGACGATCTGGCAAGTGATCGTCGGGCTGGTCGTCGCGCCACTGGTGATGGTTGGGCTCTTTTTTCTGCTGCAGGCACTGGGGCTGAGCGCGACGCGGGTCGGCGTGGGCGTGGCCTACAAGCTGAAGCGGGCCCTGTCGGAGTCCGGGAAGATCGCGTTGGTGACGCTGCCATTGGTTGGAGGGGCTATCGGGATGGTCCTGGCGATCGAGTGGCTGGGAGAATGGACCTTGGAGCGAATGGCGGAGAGTGAGGGGCCCCTCCGACGCTGGATCCTGGATGGCTGGGACTGGTCCCAGACGTTTCTGCTCTTCTTCTTCTTTCCGCTCTGGTCGCTCCACTGGTGGCTGTCGGTGGTCCGACGGGGAGTGCCGGGAAGCGTGGCCAGGCTGGGGTGGGTCTTGCTGGAGGCCTTCGCTCCAGGGTCTGTTCTGATCTACCTCCTGACGACAGGGGTCTTTGGCGGACTGGCCTGGTGGCTGCTCTTCACGCGCCCCGAGATTGCCGATCCCTGGTGGGAATTGGCGCTCTTTGGCGGGCGGGTCACGACTGCCTTGCTGGTCATCTTTCTCGGGTGGTTGCTTCTGCTGGCGGCGATGGGGGAGTGGACGGCGAGACGGGAGCTGTCGAGCCTCGATCGAGAGGCAGATCTGGACTGAGAGGAGAGACCAGTCGTGAGTCGGGGAGGTCACGTCGGTTGCAAGGGGAGCGGGGCACTCGCGCTGCTGCTGGTACGGACCGGTTGTGCGGACCACAGCCTCCCCGCCGCGTCCCCGGGAGAGAGGAGCGCTCCGGCGCTGACGCTGGAGGGGGTTGGGGCGCGGGCACGCCGGGCGCTGGGGGATCGGGAAGGAACGATCCTGGTGATGGACCCGAGGACGGGGCGCTTGCTGGCCGTGGTCAATCCACGGCTCGCGACCCGTCAAGCCTTCCCACCCGGCTCGGCGATCAAGCCCTTTCTGGCTCTGGCCGCGCTCGAGTCTGGGCGGATCCACCGCACGGAGAGCCGGGTCTGCCGGGGAGGGGAGCGCCGCGAGGCACGCAATCTCCTCTGCAGCCATCGACCCTTTGCCGGCCCACTGACCCTGACCCAGGCTCTCGCCCATTCGTGCAACGACTATTTTCTCGCCCTGGGAGAGAGGCTGGGGGAAGGGGCCACGCTCGGATACCTGCGGTCCTGGGGATTTGGAGAGCCAACAGGCTGGGGAGCGGGGGAGTCGGCAGGGCAACTGCCACAGCGTGGCTGGAGTCGCGAGGCAGCACTCGGCACGGAGGCGGAACTTCTCGTCACGCCATTGCAGTTGTTACGCGCTTATCAGGGGATCGCCAACGAGGGCCAGCTCTGCCGACCAGGGGAGCATGCGCTCGCCTGCGAGACGGTCCGGCGGGTTCCCCTCACCGAGAGGCACCGATGGGACATTCTCCGCGGATTGCGGGCGGCAGTGCTGGAGGGGACAGCCAGCGCGGCGCGGCCAGCCCTTCCCCAGACCGGGAAGGAGCGGGTTCTCCTCTACGGAAAGACGGGAACCTCCGGAGCCAGCAACCAGTTTCGGACCCAGGGATGGTTTGTTGGCCTCCTTGCCTGGGAATCTACGGCAACGCAACCGGAGAGAAAGGCGAGTGGCCGTGTGTCCAGGGCGGCCGCGGCACGCTTTCGCCTGGCCGTCCTGGTCTTCCTCAAGCGGGCGAGCGGCGCCGATGCGGCGGCCGTCGCCCGTCCCCTCCTGGCCGACCTGGCCCAGGGGGGGCTCGCCACCACAGTTTCGCTGGGAAATACAGTGCCTGACGGGATAGAGGAGGGGCGCGACGAGATGGTGCGCCTGGGTCCAACCCGAGGGAGAGAGATTGAGCGCCTTCCGCTCGAGACCTACCTGGGGGGAGTGCTGGTCGGAGAAGCCGGCCAGGAGACAGAACTGGAAGCGCTCAAGGCGCAGGCGGTCGTCAGTCGCACCTTCGCGCTGGCCAACCTTGGGCGCCATGCCGGGGAGGGCTACGATTTTTGCCGCACCACCCATTGCCAGGCCTTCAAGGCGGGGCAGGGGATCCCACCGCGGATCCGTCGGGCACTGATCGCCACCCGCGGGGAGCTGCTCAGCGGTGGCGACCGCGAGGGGCCGGCCGAGGTCTATTTTCACGCCGCCTGCGGTGGAAGAACGACCTCCCCGCACGCGGTCTGGGGTGGGGCGGCCCGCACCGCTTCCCATCTGCGAGGAGGAGAAGACCGCCTCTGCGAGGCCACTGCTCCACGACGCTGGGAGGACCACCTGACCCTGGCGGCGCTTGATCGGGCGCTACGTGGGGATGCGCGGACAGATCCGGGTGGGACGCTGCGCCGCCTCCGGGTCGAACGCCGGGATCTGTCCGGGCGGGTCGCCTGGGTCGAGATCGATTCATCCCGCGGCACTCGCCGGGTCCGCGGTTGGGATCTCCGATTGGCGGTCGGCCGCGCCCTCGGCTGGCAATACCTCAAGAGCACCTGGTTCGACCTGCAGCCGACCGGAGCAGGATATCGGTTTCGTGGTCAGGGGTTCGGGCATGGTCTTGGGCTCTGTCAGCAGGGAGCTCATCTGCGTGCCCGCCGGGGTGTTGGCTATCGGCAGATCCTGGCCCACTACTTTCCAGGCGCGGCTCCTCAAGTGGCAGCGTCGGAGACCCCGGGAGAACCGGGCCGGCTGGAATCCGGGCAGTGGCTCGTCGCTGGCGCAGCGAGGAGCGATCCGGCGGCTTCCCGCCGTCGTCGTTTCCGTACGGAAGGCGTCGAGTGGGATGTTCCGGAGCGGCTCGATCGCAGGCAGTTGGATCGGGCACGCCAGCGATTCGCCACGGCCCTCGTCGACCTCCGTCGCCGCCTTGCCCAGGCGTCGCTGACGTGGCCGCTTCAGCGGCCCATCCGACTCCATCTTCACGCGACGACGAGCGAATTCATCCGCGAGACCGGCCATTCTGGCTGGGCGACAGGCGTGGCGACGCGGGACCGGATCGATCTGCAGCCCCTGTCGCTGCTCGAGCGCCGGGGAGAGCTGACCACGGCCCTGCGACACGAGCTGGCGCACGTCGTCATCGAGCGAATTGCGGTGGCGCCCCCTCCTCGCTGGTTGGCGGAGGGCCTTGCTCTCCATTTTGCCGGGCAAGGACCTCGACTCCTCTCGTCGCTGCCCCGCCGCGCGATTCCCCCACTCTCCCTCGACCAGCTCGAAGCCCGTCTGGCCTCTCCCGCCGCGACGCCCGCCGAGATGCGCCCGTTCCTTGCCGCGGCTTACCTGCGGGTAGCGTCTTACCGGACGCTTCACGGCGAGTCTGCCCTCTGGCGTCTCCTGGTGGCTCCATCCGGTTCTTTGGTGTCGATTGACACACCATGGGCCGAAGTGTATAACACCGAATGACGCGATGCCCTTCAACCACTTTGTGGACCTGGCAGTCTCCACCCCTCTCGGTCCTTCAATCTCTGTTGGACGCTCTTCTTCTCAATCTGGATCACGAGTCTGATGGGTTGAGAGTGTGACGAACAAGAAGCAGGTGGGACCGGTGGTACCTGTTGAAGAAGGCAGTGACGAATGGACCACATGACGAATGAAGAGAGAATGGATCTGGGCTGAACCTGCGATCCACTGCTGGCTGGGAGAGAAAATCTTGTTGCTGGAGAAAGGTCAGGGGAAAACTCCTTACCGTGGGTACCCCTGCGCCCTGCCTCTCGTTAGTCCTTCCCAGTCAACCTCCTTTCTGGAATCTCCGGTGTGCGGCGTCCTTCCTTGCGCCCTTCCTTGCGTCAGATGTTTCGCGACGAGAGGGAAGATCTCTGACTGCTCTCCAACCAGGAATCAGCGAAAGACAAGAATCAGCGAAGGACAGGAATCAGCGAAAGAATGGATCACTTCCTCAATTACGAGTCTGGGAAGCAGGAAGAGAATTCCCG
>JBEIJP010000213.1:0-5550 GCA_040380245.1 Acidobacteriota bacterium
CCCGCCCCCCTTCTCTTCTCAACAACAGGACAGCCCCCACCACCCAATCCAGTAAGTTCTTTCCCCCCTCTCCCCGTCTCTTGCCCCCACCACCCAATGCAGTAAGTTCTTCTCCCCCCTCTCACCTTGGGAGAGGGGGGCAGGGGGTGAGGGTCCGACGATACCCCGAATCGTTCAAAAAAAGTGCATCAGGTTAGTTGACAGTAACGCGCTCAAGTTTTATATTGCGTTTGTGTTGATGAAGAGGCCTGCTGGAGCAAGCGTGGGCCATTCGACAACAAAGATTGAGACGAGGACACCAAGAGGTCCTCACGAGAAGGAGGGAATATGAGCAACCTGAACTGGATGATTGAGCGCGATTCGATGGGAGATTGGAGAAAAGTGCAGGAGGACGTCAATCGAATCTTCAATGCGGCCTTTCCGCGTTGGGGGGAGAGGGAGGAAGGATTGAGAAAAGGAAGTTGGACACCGCAGGTCGATATTTTTGAGGGTCCGAACGCCATTGTCCTGGAGGCGGATCTGCCGGGAGTACGAGCGGAAGACTTTCGGCTTTCGATTGAGAACTTCGTCTTGACGTTGCAGGGAGAGCGTCGATTGGAGAAAGAGGCGAAGGGAGAGCAGTACCATCGGGTAGAGCGGCAGTATGGGATGTTTGTTCGGAGCTTCACGCTGCCGACGACAGTCCAGGTGGACCAGGTCTCGGCGGAGTTTCGGGATGGGGTATTGCGGATCAGTTTGCCGAAGCGGGAAGAGGTCAAGGCGCGCCAGATCGAAGTGACGGTGCGTGGGGCCCAGGCGCAGGCGGCGACGACGGGATCGAAGTAGGCATTGCATGAGAGAAGAGGGAGTGTCTTGAAAGCGAGAGCGCGGCTTCTGACTGGTGACGGTCGGGAGCCGCGCTCTCGCTTTTGAAGCAGCAGGAGAGCGGGAGGCGAGCGATGAGGTTGGACAAGTGTACAGTCAAGGCACAGGAAGCGATCGAGGCGGCGGTGGCACGGGCAGAGAAGGAGAACCACCAGCAGGTGGAGCCGGAGCATCTGCTGGTGGCGATGCTGGAGCCGGAGCAGGGAGTGGCTCGCGCCATGCTGGCGAAAGCCGGCGCGCAGGTCGATCGGATTCTGCTGGAGGTGGGACAGGCCATTCAACGCTTCCCGCAAGTTACTGGTTCAGGCCAGCAGCGCTACTACAGCCCAGGCTTGGCGGAGGTCTTCACCGTCGCGCAGCGAGAGGCCGATCGGCGCAAGGATGAGTATGTCTCGACAGAACATCTGATGTGGGCGCTCGTCGAAGCGAAGCAGGGCGAGGCGGGGCGCATCCTGCGTGCGCAGGGCGTCAGCCGGGAAGCGCTCGAGAAGGTGATCGAGGGGATGCGGGCGGGGGCCAGGGTGACGAGCCAGTCGGCGGAGGAGAGCTACCAGGCACTCTCGAAGTACTCTCGCGATCTGACCGAGTTGGCGCGAGTGGGCAAGCTCGATCCGGTGATTGGTCGGGATGATGAGATTCGCCGGACGATCCAGGTGCTCTCGCGACGAACGAAGAACAACCCGGTACTGATTGGAGAGCCCGGGGTCGGCAAGACGGCGATCATTGAGGGGCTGGCGCAGCGGATCGTCTCGGGCGATGTGCCGGAGACGTTGCGGAACAAGCGGCTGGTCGCGCTCGACCTCGGAGCGATGCTCGCCGGGGCCAAGTACCGGGGGGAGTTCGAGGAGCGGCTCAAGGCCGTCCTGCGGGAGGTCGAGAAGGCCGAGGGGCAGGTAATCGTCTTTATCGACGAGTTGCACACCCTGGTCGGAGCGGGAGGGGCTGAAGGAGCGGTCGATGCCTCGAACATGCTCAAGCCATCCCTGGCGCGGGGGGAGTTGCGTTGCGTCGGGGCGACGACCCTCAACGAATATCAGAAATATATCGAGAAGGATAAGGCGCTCGAGCGCCGCTTTCAGCAGGTCTATGTTGGAGAGCCGACCTTGGAGGACACGATCGCCATTCTCCGCGGGTTGAAAGAGCGCTACGAGACTCACCACGGAGTTCGAATCAAGGATACGGCGATCGTCGCGGCGGCGACGCTCTCCAATCGCTACATCTCGGATCGGTTCCTGCCGGACAAGGCGATCGACCTGATCGACGAAGCCGCCTCGCGATTGCGCATCGAGATCGATTCCCTCCCGACGGAGATCGATCAAATTGAGCGGGAGATCATTCAGCGGGAGATCGAGCGGCAGGCCTTGCTGCGGGAAGAGGATCCGCTCTCCCGGGAACGGTTGGCCAAGGTCGAGCGTGAGATTGCCGATCTGCGGGAGTCATCGGGTCAGCGCAAGGCAAAGTGGCAGGCGGAGAAGGCCGTCATCGAACGGATTCGAGCCGCGAAAGAGCGGATCGAGCAGCTGAAGTTGGAAGCTGAGCAGTTCGAACGGGCCGGAGATTACGGGCGGGTCGCCGAGATCCGCTATGGCCGGTTGACCCAGCTCCAGGCGGAGCTCGAGGCGGATGGGCGTCAGCTCGCTGAATTGCAGCGTTCGGGGCGTACCCTCAAAGAGGAGGTGACGGAAGAGGATGTCGCCGAGGTGGTCGCTCGTTGGACGGGCATTCCGGTCTCGAAGATGCTCGAGGGCGAGATGCAGAAGCTGGTCCATATGGAGGAGAGCCTCGCGCGCCGCGTGGTTGGCCAGGACGAGGCGCTGCAGGTGGTCGCCAACGCGGTCCGACGGGCTCGGGCAGGGCTGCAGGATCCCAAGCGTCCGATTGGCTCCTTTATCTTCCTGGGCCCAACCGGGGTAGGGAAGACGGAGACGGCCCGCGCGCTTGCCGATTTCCTCTTCGACGATGAGCACGCCATGGTTCGGCTCGACATGTCGGAGTATATGGAAAAGCACTCGGTGGCGCGCCTGCTGGGGGCCCCGCCAGGCTATGTTGGCTACGAGGAGGGCGGCTACCTGACCGAGGCCGTCCGGCGACGCCCCTATTCGGTGATCCTCTTCGACGAGATTGAGAAGGCCCACCCGGATGTCTTCAATGTGCTGCTTCAGATTCTGGACGACGGACGATTGACGGATGGGAAGGGGCGCACCGTCGATTTCCGCAACACCGTCGTCATCATGACCTCGAACCTGGGGGCGAGAGAGATTCAGGAGTATGAGGACGCTGACGTGGCGGCGATGCGCGCCACCGTTATGGAACGGTTGCGGGCCGCCTTCAAGCCCGAGTTCCTCAACCGCATCGACGATATCATCCTCTTCCGGAGGCTCGGAATCGAACAGCTTCGATCGATCATCCGCATTCAGCTGGAGTCGCTGCGGAGCCTGCTCGCCGAGCGCCACGTGACCTTGCAGATCGATCCTTCCGCGGAGGATCTGATCGCCCAGGAAGGCTACGACCCTGTCTATGGCGCCCGTCCGTTGCGCCGGGCGATCCAGGGATTGATTCAGAACCCGCTCGCGCTGCAGCTGCTCAACGGAGAGATCGTCGCCGGCGAGACGGTGAGGGTTCAGGGCGATCTCGCTGCAAGCCGGATGCGGTTCCTCAAGGAGGAACGGGAAGGCGCAGCCGCCGTCGGTGAGGGAAATCGGTAGTTTGCAATCGGCGCGGGCCGGTGCTATGTTTTTCTCTATTTGTCTCCTTGGGCTGGGCAGACAGTTTCAAGCGTCTGCTCGCGGTCAGAGGGGGATCCGAGACGGGTCGATCGATGGTCGATCGATGGTCGATCGATGGAAGATGGGTCGACCGTTGAGAAGGTGAGAGGGAAGGGAATGAGTACGGAGAGTCGCGAGTCACAACCTGCCGGGGCAGTCCCGAGCGAAGAGCCGATTCCGATTCGGGTGACGGATCGTCGCCGCGTCACCGAGGAGACTCCTCTGGAGGAGGGGGCTGGGGGAGAAGGGACCGTGGGGGCGACCTGTGCTGCGGAAGGCGAGGCGATCGTCGAGGATCCGCCCGGGGACGGCGTAGTCGAGATCGACGATCCGGTCGAGTTGCGACACCAGTTGAGAGAGACGGAGGCTCGCCTGGCTGAGGCGGAGCGACAGGTCCAGGAGGTGTCGATGAGGTTTCGTTCCGCGCAGGCGCAACTGCGTGTCGAGGCGGACGAGCAGCGTGCACGTCTGCAGCGAACTTTCGATCAGAAGCTCGACGGGGCTCGCGCCGAGCTGGTTGCCAGCCTTCTGGAGACGCTCGACAACCTCAAGCGGGCGATCCAGGCGGCCGAGACGACGGAGATCGCCGCGGGTGCTGACCCGGTCGATCCCCGCTTCGCCCCGTTTCTTGGGGGCGTCCGCGCCACCGCGCAACTCTTCGAATCCAAGATGCAATCCCTCGGTCTGACCCCGGTTCCAGCGGTCGGGCAAGCATTCGATCCCGAGTTGCACGAGGCGGTCGAGATCGTCCCGGTCTCTCCTGAACTGGACAATCAGGTGACCTTTGAATACCAGACAGGCTATCGTCTCGGCGAGCGGCTGCTCAGGCCGGCGCGGGTGCGGGTCGGCCGCGCCTGAGTGTCTGCTGGAACGGCAGGGCTTTGGGAAGGAAGTAAGAAGGTAGCAGGAAGAAAGTCACGGTAAGATCATCCATTGTGGAATCATCCATCGTGGGTAAGCAGCAGGTAGGTGGTTGAACGAATCGATTGGCAAAGGAGGCCACATTTGGCAAAGGAACTGAAATTCAGAGAAGACGCGCGGCGGGCGATGCTTGAGGGCGTCAACGTGCTCGCCAACGCCGTGCGGGTAACGCTTGGACCCCGTGGGCGCAATGTTGTGATCGACAAGAAGTATGGATCTCCATTGGTCACCAAGGACGGGGTGACGGTCGCCAAAGAGATCGACCTTAAAGACCACTTCCAGAATATGGGAGCGCAGATGGTCCGGGAGGTCGCTTCGCGCACCAACGATCAGGCGGGTGATGGGACGACGACGGCGACGGTTCTGGCCCAGGCCATCTTTCGGGAAGGGCTCAAGAACGTTACGGCGGGCGCCAATCCGATGCACATCAAGAGGGGGATCGACCGCGGGGTGGTGGCAGCGGTGGCCGAGATCGCTTCGCTCTCCAAGAAGATCCGCGAGAAGGCGGATCTCGCCAATGTCGGCACGGTGGCGGCCAATGGCGACCGGCTGGTGGGAGACCTCATCGCCGAGGCGATGGAGCAGGTGGGCAAAGATGGCGTAGTGACGGTCGAGGAGGCCAAATCGATCGACACGAGCCTCGAGATCGTCGAGGGGATGCAGTTCGACCGCGGGTATATCTCCCCCTACTTTGTCACGGACCAGAACAAGATGGAGGCGGTTCTCGAGGAGCCGGTCATCCTGCTCAGCGAGAAGAAGATCTCTTCGATGCACGAGCTCTTCCCGGTCTTGCAGCAGGTCGCCCAACAGGGGCGTAGTCTGTTGATCATCGCCGAGGATGTCGAAGCGGAGGCGCTCTCGACTCTGGTCGTCAACAAGTTGCGCGGCGCGCTCAAGGTGGCCACCGTCAAGGCTCCGGCCTTTGGCGATCGCCGCAAGGCGATGCTCGAGGACATTGCCATCCTCACCGGGGGACGTGTCATCTCCGAGGACCTTGGCC
>JBEIJP010000214.1:0-5545 GCA_040380245.1 Acidobacteriota bacterium
ACCGAAAAGTCGTCCGCCGGTTGACAGCCGCCGCGCGGACGGTTCACAATCTCCTTTCGTTGATTTAAGCGGAGCTGCCGTGCCTCAGATCAGGTAGCTCAGCCAAACGCTGAACCAGCCCATTGTTTGATTGCCCCCAGCCGTTGATCCCCCGCCAACGGTCTTCCAGTCACCATTGCCATTTCGTTGCCAGCATTATTTCGTCTTTCTCGCTATTTGTTCGATGAAGAAGGAAGGTGGTCCTCCCCTTTGAGCCTCAGGCGCCAGGAGCCGAGGGGGTGGAGGATCCGATTGGAGCAGCACGGATGAACATGTTCGCGTTTCGAGACCATCTGATCGCCCAGTACGAGCGGTACATCAAGAGTTTCATGCGGATCCGTGAGCCTCGAATCGCGCGCGAGGTGGAGGCGCGGCTGGAGGTGGGGGTCTTCTATCCGGAGCCGCTGATCCAGCTCAACCCGGCGTACGCGAAGGGGGCGTCGATCGAGCGGTTAGTCGCGGAGGGGGGTACTCCACCCGGAGTGCGAGGGAATCTTTCGGCGGGAGAAGCAGGGTGGGGAGGGGCGGAAGCTGCAGTTGCATCGCCATCAGGAGGAGGCGATTCGCGAGGCGGCGGCCCGGCGGAACTATGTCTTGACGACGGGGACGGGGTCTGGAAAGAGCCTGGCCTATATGATCCCGATCGTCGATGGGGTCTTGCGGGAGGGGACAGGGAAGGGGATCCGGGCGATCGTCGTCTATCCGATGAACGCGCTGGCCAACAGTCAGGAAGGGGAGTTGGAGAAGTACCTCGGGGCGGATGCCGGGCGACGACCGGTCAGCTTCGCGCGGTACACGGGGCAGGATGACCACAAGACGCGCGAGCGGATTCTGCAATCGCCGCCGGATATTCTGTTGACCAACTACGTCATGCTGGAGCTGCTGCTGACGCGACCGTTCGAGCAGAAGATCATCGAGTCGGCGCAGGGGCTGCGCTTTCTGGTCCTGGATGAGCTGCACACCTACCGGGGGCGGCAGGGAGCGGATGTCTCGTGGTTGGTCCGGCGGTTGCGGAACCGGCTGGCGGCGCGGGATCTGCTGTGCGTCGGGACGTCGGCGACGATCGCGGGCGGGGGAGGTCTCGCCGCGCAGCGGGAGGAGGTGGCGAGGGTCGCGACGACGATCTTTGGAGACGAGGTGCGGCCCGAGAGCGTCATCTTCGAGACGCTCGAGCGGGCGACGCCGGGCGAGCCGGACGTCGAGGCCTTGCGGCGGCGGGTCGGGGAGGTGGCGCGCGAGGGATGGCCGAATTCGATCCCCTACGTCGAGTTCGTCGCTGATCCCCTGGTCGGGTGGATCGAGCGGCGATTGGGGTTGCAGAAGCAAGAGGGGTGGGAGGGCCGGCTGGTCCGGCGGCGCCCCTCGCGCATCGGGGGAGAGAAGGGAGCGGCGGCCGACCTGGCGCGGGAGGTCGGGCTCCCCCGGGAGGAGTGCGAGTGGGCGCTGCGGCGGACGTTGCTCGCCGGGGCGTCGTCGGAGCGCCATCCGGTGACAGGGGCTGCGCCGCTCAGCTTCCGGCTCCATCAGTTCATCAGCCGGGGGGAGACGATCCATGCGACGCTTGAGGCCGAGGCGACGCGGTATTTGACCCTCTTCGGCCAGCATTATCGGCCCGGGTCGCGTCAGCACCTCCTGCTGCCGCTGACCTTCTGCCGCGAGTGCGGGCAGGAGTACTACAGCGTCACGAGAGTTTTGGGGAAGAAGGGGGAGCCGGACCGCTTTCAAGCGCGGGCGATGTATGACCAGGGGCGCGAGGAGGGGGTCAGCCAGCCCGGGTTTCTCTATCTCAGTTCGACGAACCCCTTTCCAGTCGACCGGATGGCGATGGTCGAACGGCTGCCGGCGGAGTGGGTCTTGGAAGGCGGGCGGATCGATCCGGAGCGCGAGGCGGATCTGCCGCGGCCGGTGGTGGTCGGGACCGACGGACGGGTGGGGGGCGAGGGGGTGACGTGCAGCTACCTGACCTCTCCCTTTCGCTTCTGTCTCGCCTGTGGCGTGTCGTGGACTCATCGGCAGCGGAATGATTTCGGCAAGCTGACGGGTCTCGGGTCGGAGGGGCGCAGCACGGCGACGACGATCACCAACCTGACGGCGATCCGTCGTCTGCGGAAGGAGCCGCTGCCGGCCTCGGCGCGCAAGCTGCTGACCTTCACTGACAATCGGCAGGACGCCTCGCTCCAGGCCGGCCACTTCAACGATTTCCTCGAGACGACGCTGATCCGCGTCGCGCTCCGGCGAGCCCTCGTCGAGGCCGGCGAGGCCGGCATTGGTCACGAGGATCTGCCGCGGCGCGTCTTCGAGGCCTTGCGGCTCCGCCCGTCGCAGTATTCCCGCCATTCAAAAGAGAAGTTCCAGAACCAGAAAGATACGGAGATCGCGCTGCTCAATCTGCTGGGCTATCGGCTCTACCGCGACCTGGAGCGCGGCTGGCGGATCACACTGCCGAACCTCGAGCAGTGCGGCCTGCTGCGGATCGAGTACCAGGTGCTCACCGAGCTTGGCGAGGACGAGAGCGAGTGGGAGGGGCTCCATCCGGCGTTGCAGGAGGCCTCGCCGGCGACGCGGCAGCGCGTGGCCGGGGTCCTGCTCGACTATCTGCGGCGGGAGCTGGCGATCGACGTGCGGTATCTCGAAGCGGGGGAGCAGGATCGGATTGCGAGCCAGAGCTATCAACGGTTGATCGCGCCGTGGGCGATCGACGACGAGCCGATGCGGAAGGCGTCGATCCTCTTCCCGGGGCCGCGCCGGAAGGGAGACACGGAGTTCAACCGCTACTTGTCGAGTCGCGGCGGGTTTGGGCAGTACCTGCGGCGGCCGCGGACACTCGAGCGGGGTGGGGAGAGGCTGACGACGGCGGAGGCGGAGCAGATCATCGTCGAGCTCCTGCAGGTGCTCGAACGAGCGGGGATGCTTCGCCGAGTGGTCGAGGCGCGCCAGGATCAGCCGCCCGGCTACCAGCTCAACGCCGCGGTGATGCGCTGGAAGGCGGGGGATGGCCGAACGACTTGTCATGACCCGATCCGCATGCCCTCGCCGTCGGCGGTGGGAGGGCAGACCAACCCATATTTCGTCGACTTCTACGAGAGCGAGCTGGAGGACCTGTTGACGCTGAAGGCGCACGAGCATACCGCGCAGGTGCCGAGCAAGCTGCGCGAGGAGCGCGAAGATCATTTTCGGGATGGGACGCTGCCGATCCTCTACTGTTCCCCGACGATGGAGTTGGGGGTCGACATCGCGGATCTCAATGTCGTCAATCTGCGCAATGTGCCGCCGACGCCGGCCAACTACGCGCAGCGGAGCGGGCGAGCGGGGCGCAGCGGGCAGCCGGCGCTGGTCTTCACCTACTGTACGACGGGCAGTCCGCACGACCAGTACTTCTTCAAGCGGCCGGAGCTGATGGTCGCGGGGCAGGTGAGCCCGCCACGGCTCGACCTCGCCAACCAGGATCTGGTTCGGGCGCACGTCCAGGCGATCTGGCTGGCGGAGACCCGTCTGTCCCTCGGGTCGTCGCTGCGTGAGCTGGTGGAGGTTGCGGGGGAGACGCCGAGCCTGGCCTTGCACGACGGGGTGCGGGAGCAGATCGGATCGGCGGCCGCGCGGGAGCGGGCGACGCGGCGCGCACGCGAGGTGCTCGCGACGATCCAGACCGAGTTGGAGGAGGCCGGGTGGTATACCGAGGGCTGGCTCGACGAGGTGATCCGCCAGGCGTCGGCGGCCTTCGACCGGACCCTCGATCGTTGGCGCGACCTCCTCCGCGCGGCCCACCACGAGCAGGAGCGGCAACATCGCGTCCTGCGCGACGCTTCCAGCTCTGCGGAGCAGAGGAAGCTGGCGAGTCGGGCGCGAGCGCTCGCCGAGGCCCAGCTGCGGTTGCTTGGAGGGGACGAGAAGATTGCCCAATCGGACTTCTATAGTTACCGCTACTTTGCGAGCGAGGGCTTTCTGCCGGGCTACAGCTTCCCGCGCCTCCCCATTTCGGCCTTCATTCCAGCGAAGCGTCAGCCAATCGACAAGGACGAGTACCTCTCGCGTCCGCGCTTCCTGGCGATCTCCGAGTTTGGGCCGCGTTCGGTGATCTACCACGAGGGCTCCCGTTACGTCATCGACAAGGTGATCCTGCCGGTGGGGGAGGAGGAGGTTGGGCATGGGCGCGTCAAGCTCTGCGGGGCGTGCGGGTACCTGCACGAAGTGCGCGAGGGGAGTGGTCCGGACCTCTGCGAGCGCTGTGGCAAGCCGTTGACGGAGGTCCTCGACTCGCTCTTCCGGATGCAGAATGTCTCGACGCGGAAGCGCGACCGGATCACCTCGGACGAGGAGGAGCGGCTGCGCTACGGGTATGAGATCGTCACCGGAGTGCGCTTCGCCAGCGAGGCGGAGAAGGCGCCGACCGCCGAGGCGATGGTCGGCGAGGATCGGCTGGCCCATTTGACCTATGGCCAGGCCGCGACGATCTGGCGCATCAACAAGGGGTGGCTGCGGCGGAAGCAGCGCGGGAAGATCGGCTTTCCGCTCGACCTCGAACGGGGCTATTGGAAGACGGAGAAGGACGATCCGGAGGAGATCCTCATCGAGGCGGGCGAGGAGCCGGGTGTTGGGCGGGTGCGTCGCGTCGTGCCCTACGTCGACGACCGGCGCAACTGCCTGCTCCTCGTGCCGGCGTCGACGCCCTCTTCGTGGACGCTGGCGCAGATGGCCTCGCTGCAGGCGGCGCTCAAGGCGGCGATCCAGATCTGCTCCCAGCTGGAGGACGACGATCTGGCGGTCGAGCCGTTGCCGACGAGCGAGGATCGACGGCAGCTGCTCTTCTACGAATCGGCGGAAGGGGGCGCCGGGGTGCTCCACCGGCTGGTGCGCGAGCCGGCGGCCCTCCGGCAGGTGGCGCTCGCGGCACTCGAGCTTTGCCATTTCGACCACGAGGGGAAGGACCTGCGCCGGGCTCCCGGCGCCGCGGAGGACTGCGAGGCAGCGTGCTACGATTGCCTGCTCGGGTACCACAACCAGCGCGAGCACGCCGTCATCGATCGCCACTCGATCCGCGAGATCCTGCTGCGGCTGGCCCGGGTCGAGGTCCAGGTCTCGCCGCGCGGGGTCGACCGCGCCGAGCATCTGCAGCGACTGGCCCAGCGCGCCGACTCCTCGCTCGAGCGGGAGTGGTTGCAGTTCCTTGAGGACCGCGGCTATCGCTTGCCGAGCGTCGCCCAGCCGCGGATCGAGCGGGCCGCCACGCGTCCCGACTTCCTTTACGAGGCGGAGAGCGCAGCGATCTACATCGACGGCCCCAACCACTTCCCGTCGGAGGCGCGCCAGCGCGATCGGCAGCAGGCGCTGGCCCTTGAGGATCTGGGCTACAGCGTCATCCGCTTTCCCGTCGGGGCCGATTGGGAGGCGATCGTCCGCCAATCGCCCGGGGTCTTTGGTGAGGGAGCCGTCCTGCCGCCTGGGGAGAAGCAACCCGCGATTCCCCAGCGGCCATCCGATCCGCCGTTGGCGGAGGGGGAACCATCCG